>CAZILT010000089.1:0-16462 GCA_964540185.1 uncultured Dehalococcoidales bacterium | reverse complement strand
TGGATGCTAGTCGCACTGAGCCCAGTTACCTCTATCATATATTGGAAGTTGCGATTGATGCCGGGGCAACCACAGTGAACATACCTGATACTGTAGGCTATGCTGCCCCACAGGAATTTGGGGAATTGATCCAGGGCATTATAGCTAATGTGACTCATATACATAAAGCTGTAATAAGCGTTCATTGCCATAATGATTTAGGACTTGCGGTAGCTAATAGCATCGAAGCAATACGAAATGGTGCGCGGCAAGTCGAGTGCACCATCAATGGCATTGGCGAGCGAGCTGGCAACGCCTCTCTGGAAGAGATCGTAATGGTATTGAAGACTCGCCATGATTTCTTCAATCTCACCACCAATATTGATACTACACAGATTTACAACACAAGCCGGCTGGTAAGCGAACTAACCAGCTTCCCTATCCAGCCCAATAAGGCTATTGTAGGAGCAAATGCCTTTCGTCACCAATCAGGTATTCACCAGGATGGCTTAATAAAGAAAGCTATAACTTATGAGATCATAACCCCAACGTCGGTTGGTATCCCGGCAAGCACTCTGGTACTAAGTAAGCTAAGCGGCAAACATGCTTTCAAGGAGAGATTGGCAGAACTCGGCTATACTCTAAGTGAGGAAGCTCTAAGCCGCGCTTTTCAGAGCTTCAAAGAACTAGCTGATAAGAAAAAGGAGATTACCGATCGTGATATCGAATCTCTGGTGGCTGAGGAACTCCGCACTGCCACTGAAGCATACCACCTCGACCATGTTGAGGTCTCTTGTGGCGATCATAGCCTTCCCACAGCTACGGTGAGGCTTATTGGACCTGACGGACAAAGCCTAGCTGATGCCGCTTTAGGCACAGGGCCGGTAGATGCTGTTTACAAGGCTATCAATCGCATAGTTGGCATACCTAACAATCTCACAGAATTTACCATCAAATCGATTACTGAGGGCATCGATGCCATTGGTGAGGTACTAATTCGAATTGAGAGTGACGGAGTAACCTATACAGGGCGTGGGGCTGACACAGATATAATCGTTGCCAGCGCCAAGGCGTATATGAACGCGTTGAACCGCCTTTTAGCTAAGAAAACAGCCGGGGAGAGAAAACCTGATTGAGCTTGTTGAGCCCATCGCTGGAAATCATATTACGATTGCTTCTAGCTACTGCTTTAGGAGCAGGCATCGGCTACCAACGTGAGCGAGCTGGTAAAGCAGCAGGGCTGCGCACTCACACTTGATCGCCCTGGGGGTGGCCCTTTTCACCGTAGTTTCTATTTTTGGCTTCAGTGGTGCAGTTGACCCATCACGAGTTGCTGCTGGCGTAGTAACGGGGGTTGGTTTCATTGGTGCTGGCGTTATCCTTCGTGGCATGCGCGGAGAGCATGTAGCGGGGCTAACTACCGCAGCAAGCATTTGGGTAAGTGCCGCCGTAGGTTTAGCCACTGGCGCTGGGCTGTACCTAATCTCGGTTGTTGCAACACTCATCACTGCAGGCATCTTAATGATCCCCAAAGTACACGGCTAAATAGAAATATCGCTGCGCAGGGTGAGACAATCTCAATGGCAACTAGAGAGCTCCAGCTAGCATAGAGAGACAAAGGTAACGTTGCCTCTCTTTACAGTGGTTTGCCGATAGGCATTATATATAGAGGCTTAATCTGTTCATCCACCCCCAGAACCTTTCTTACTTCCTCATCATCAAAGGCACCGACTTCCACAGCGGCCAAACCTAAAGCTACCGCCTGGAGGTGAATATTTTCCCCTACATGTCCCACTTCCATGTGAACATATCTTTCACCACGCCTGCCATAGGTGTAAGAAGTTCTACTATAAAAAGCACAGATAATGATATCTACCGGAGCATTGGCAATAAATCCCTGGTCCAGAGCTGCTCCAGCTAGCTCTCTCCTCAAATCTCCCGGTTGGTGTAAAACCAATGAATGCCTATCTACATCATAGTGATAGATTCCAGCTTGTAATTCATCTTCCGGTTGCTTCGCTCCGCTCGCAACGACTCCTTGTTTGCCAATAAAAGTAAAAACTTCCAGAGGATATGTAGCTCCAGCGCTTGGGGCTGCCCTAAGCCTCCCAACCCCAGTAATACCCTGAGCTGACCACAGAATCTGAGATAGCTGAGAAATGGTCAATGATTCAGAGCGATATTTTCGAATCGCCCTACGTTTAGCTATAGCCTCTTCTAGCGACATCTTGCCTTTTAGCTGAAGAGGTGAAAGCTTTATTATAGTTTGCTTCATGCGAGATTCCTCACCAGGCTTAGAATAACAAACACCATTTACCCTTTGATAACACCAAGAGGGACAGCCATAGCCACTTTCTTGGAAATGCCAGCCTGATGACAAATTTCTATCACCTCAGTAACATCTTTGTAAGCCTGAGATGCTTCCTCAGCTAATGAAGATATGCTGCCCGTCTTAATAGCGATGCCTCGCCTCTCCAAATCTTGAGCCACATCCTTACCTCTCATACTTCTCATGGCTGCACCACGGCTTAGCACTCTGCCAGCGCCATGACAAGTAGAGCCAAAGCTCTCCTCCATAGCCTTCTGGGTACCCACGGCAATGAAAGAGCAACGACCCATGTCTCCTGGGATAAGCACAGGTTGCCCTATCTCCTTATATTTCTGTGGAATGTCCCTATGGTTGGGCGGGAAAGCTCTAGTGGCACCCTTGCGATGCACACAAACCTTAAGTTTCTGCCCATCCACGACATGCTCCTCTATCTTGGCAATGTTGTGAGCGACATCATAAATCTGCCTCATACCAAGTTCTTCAGGACTCTTAGCGAAAACTTGAGAGAAACCCTCCCTAACCCAGTGAGTAATGCATTGTCGGTTATTCCAGGCATAATTAGCAGCACATGCCATGGCAGCTAAATAATCCTTTCCCTCCTTCGACTCTATAGGAGCACAAGCAAGCTGGCGATCAGGAAGCTTTATTCCGTACTTTGATACCACCTCCTCCATTACCCTCAGATGGTCGGTGCACACCTGATGACCAAAGCCCCGAGAGCCAGTGTGAATTAGAACCAATACCTGACCCTCCTCCCTAATGCCCATAACATTGGCTATATGAGAATCAAAGATTTCCTTTACTACCTGAACCTCGAGAAAGTGATTTCCTGAGCCCAATGTGCCTGCTTGAGGCATACCTCGCTTTATTGCTTTATCACTTACCTTACCTGGGTCAGCACCCTTCATGCAGCCACCTTCTTCAGTAACATCCAGGTCTTCCTCTGTGCCAAAGCCATGCTTCACCGCCCAGCAAGCTCCTTCAATCATCAGCTCGTTCATCTCCTTCCGGCTAACCTTTATCTTCCCTTCAGAGCCCAAACCTGATGGCACATTGGCAAATAATTCATTAATGAGTTGATTGATTTTAGGCTTTACTTCGGCTTCGCTAAGATTAGTACGCAATAGTCTTACTCCACAGTTTATGTCATAACCCACCCCCCCAGGGGAAATCACACCATCTTTAACACTCATAGCAGCAACTCCACCTATGGGAAAACCGTAACCCCAGTGGATATCTGGCATAGCAAAGGAGAATTTAACTATCCCGGGAAGAAAAGCAACATTGGCGACCTGCTCGGGTGTTTGTTCTCCACATATAGACTCCAGCATAGTTTCACTAGCATAGATTAGGCCGGGGACTCTCATGCCCGGTTTATAGCTCTGAGGAATTTCCCAATGATAATCGTCTATCTTGACAAGCCGTCCTTGCCACTGTGGCATATCTTCACCCCTTAAACATCAAAGATTATTTGCGCTTCATATCCATGGCTATCCTTGTTTATGTTTAACATATGGTATGTAGCTGCCTTCACCCCCAGCTTTAGCTTATGCCGTAGAGGGTCAAAGTTTTCTCCGTAGCAGGCAGCTTTGAGCTGGTTATTATTCAAATTATCGATGTCAAATCTGCTGAACAAAATGTGCTCGGCGTCGTAGAGATAAATAAGCTCATTGAGCCATTCTACTAACAAACTATCGCTGTCCCCACTAATTACCTCCACATAGCGTCGCGACCTCTCTACAATGCTTTCAGTATCTGTAATCAAGCTAAACAAAGCCAAAGCTGCATTAGAAAAGAGCTGCTTGATATCAGCTCCATAAGCAATAATGCCCACATCAGCAGTGTGATCAATGACTTCAAAAGCCTTTCTACCCATCTGTCCGACCATAGCGAGAGCAACTTCATTATATCATGTGCCACTGCAATTCTCGCTATCCTGCGAGCGTGAGAGGGCATCCCTAAAATCGGACCTACTCCAAAGTCCCTTATTTGACCTATGTAGCTGTGTCTGCTACAATCCTCCACATCACCCTCGAGGGCGGTTAGCTCAGTGGTTAGAGCGCTGCGTTGACATCGCAGAGGTCACTGGTTCAAGTCCAGTATCGCCCATATTTGACAAATATGATAAGATAGGTATTCATGAGTGAAATCACTGTTGTAGGTCAGGTTTCTTCAAGAAGCCCTGTTGCTACGACATCTAAAAGAGTTGTCGAAATATCGGAAAGTAGAAGCCGCTAGCTTGTCACATCTTGAAATTTTCAATGAAATCCAGTATTACGTAACCTTTCACCTTAGGTGTGAGTTTGCTACTTGGCTATGAGGCAAGGACTTAAGATGAGGCCAGAAGAGGAATTGGAAAGGATGCGCCACTCTGCCAGCCATGTTATGGCTGAGGCGGTGCAATCTCTTTTCCCAGAGGCTAAGTTTGGCATTGGGCCAGCTATCGAAAATGGCTTTTACTATGATTTTGAACTACCTCGTCCATTAACACCAGAAGACCTGCCTTTGATTGAAAGCAAAATGAGGGAACTCATCGCCCAGAATATGTCTTTCCACAAGAAAGAGGTAACTAAAGAAGAAGCACACTATATCTTTGCCAACCAACCTTACAAATTGGAGCTTATTGATGAGCTCCCCGACGACACGGTGACTATTTATACACAGGGTTCTTTTACCGACTTATGTCGTGGTCCTCACATAGATTCCACAGGCAAAATCAAGGCCTTCAAGCTCAGTCATATAGCTGGAGCGTACTGGCGAGGCGATGAGAAACGCCCTATGCTGCAAAGAATATACGGTGTGTCTTTCAGCAGCCAGGCAGAGCTTGAGGATTATTTATCTCGTCAGGCTGAAGCTGCCAAACGAGATCATAGGAAGTTAGGCAAAGAGCTCGACCTTTTCAGCATCCACGAAGAAATTGGCCCTGGCCTAATTTGTTGGCATCCCAAAGGCGCCTTGATACGGCAGATTATCGAGGATTTTTGGAAAGCAGAACATATTAAGCGCGGTTATGATATAGTCTATACTCCCCATATCGCCAAGTTAGATTTGTGGAAAACCAGCGGCCATTGGGACTTCTATCGAGATTACTTATATCCACCAATGCAAGTAGCAGAGCAGCAATACATAATAAAGCCCATGAATTGCTTGGGGCACATCCTGATTTTCAAGAGCCACTTGCAAAGCTATCGGGATTTACCTTTGCGTTATGCAGAATTAGGTACAGTATATCGCTATGAGCGAGCCGGTGTACTATACGGCTTAGCCAGAGTAAGGGGATTCACTCAAGACGATGCCCATATTTTCTGTCGCCCCGACCAAATTGAAGAGGAAGTAATAGGAGTTGTAAAGCTAGCGCAATTTATGATGGCCACTTTTGGCTTCAGTGATTATGAGCTGTTATTGTCCACACGCCCAGAAAAGTATGCTGGCACCATTCAAATGTGGGAGCAAGCTACAGGATCTTTAAAACAAGTTCTGGAGAAGCTTAAGCTCTCCTACAAGATAGATCCTGGAGAGGGAGTCTTCTACGGACCTAAAATTGATATTAAAATTAGAGATGTCTTAGGACACGCGTGGCAAGGTCCTACTATCCAGGTTGATTTCAATTTGCCGGAGCGCTTCAATGTTTGTTATATTGGGGATGATGGCATCGAGCATAACGTAATAATGATACATCGCACGGTTCTGGGAAGTATGGAGCGTTTCTTAGCTTGCCTCATCGAGCACTATGGCGGTGCTTTTCCTGTATGGCTATCTCCAGTTCAGACAATAATAATCCCCATAGCGGACCGCCACGTCAACTATGCTCATCAGATAGAAGATGAGCTTAAAAGGGAGGAGATTCGCTCCCATGTTGATGACCGCACTGAGAGAATAAACCTGAAAATAAGGGAGGCCCAACTGGAAAAGATCCCGTACATGCTCATAGTTGGTGATAATGAGATGGCTTCATCTTGCGTTTCGCTCCGTTTAAGAAGCGGCGAAAACATAGGAGCCCAAACAATGCAGCAAATCAAGGCTAGAATAAAAGCCGCTATAGAGGCTAAATCCTAAATAACTCTGAGAGTGAAAACGAGCATAGCTAAAAGAGTAGCAGTTAACCAAAGAATCAGAGCCGGGGAAGTTCGCCTTATAGGAGAAGGAGAGGAACAACTAGGCATACTACCTCTGCGGGAAGCACTACAAATCGCTCAGGAGCGTGGCTTCGACCTGGTGGAGATAGCTCCAACAGCAAGGCCTCCTGTATGTCGGCTTCTCGATTATGGAAAGTACAAATATGAGCAAACCAAAAAGGAACGTAAGGTAAAAAGGAGTCAAAAAGTTGGCTTGCTCAGGGAGGTTCGCTTTCGTCCCAAAATTGAGGAGCATGATTTGCAGGCAAAGATTAGAACAGTTAGAAAACTGCTGGAGGAGGGTAACAAGGTAAGGGTGCTAGTAAGATTTAGAGGGCGTGAGGTTATTTACCCAGAATTAGGTTGGAATGTGCTAAAGAAAGTGGCTGAGGCTGTAAAAGAAGAAGCTGTAGCAAGCAATCAGCTTGCTAAGGATCGAAGGAACATAGCCTTAACACTCTCTCCCATTTCTGTCAGGAGATTTAAGGAGACCAAATCAGATGCCAAAGATTAAGACTCACAAAGGAGCAAAAAGTCGCTTCCACGTAACAGGTAGAGGTAAGCTTATGCGTACTAAATGTGGCAAAAGCCACCTAAGACGGAAAAAAACTCCTAGAACTAAACGCCTCTATGAGAAAATGATACCAATCTCTTCCGCAGACAAGAAGCTGGTCAAGAGACTTTTACCCTATAAATAATGTGAGAGTGTGACAAAAATGAATTGCTTTTCTAATTCCTATTTTTGGGATAATCTTTGGTCGCGGGATAGCTTTGCTTTCAGTCTGGACTGAGCATAAGAAGGAAACTAAGGAGGAATAGTCTTGCCACGAGCTAGAAGCGGAAAAATCAGCCATCAGCGCCATAAGAAAGTGCTCCGATTAACCAAAGGACATCAAGCTACAAGGCATACACTTTACAGACGGGCTCATGAGTCTATGCTCCATGCCTTAGACTATGCTTATTGCCATCGTCGGGAGCGAAAGGGTGATTTCCGGAGACTATGGATTTCTCGCATCAATGCTGCCACACGATCTCAAGGAATTTCCTACAGTCAGTTTATGGCAGGCTTAAGGGAATCGAATATGGAAGTAAACCGTAAGATGCTAGCCGAGATGGCAGTCAAAGATCCTGAAGGCTTTGTTAAATTAGTGGCCTTTGTTTCATCTAAAAACGCAAATGCGGGAACAGCTTGAAGAACTTCACCTAAAAGCTCTTGATGAATTAAACCAAGTTGGCGAACTTAAAGAGCTGGAGTCATGGCGTGTTCACCACTTAGGCAAGAAAGGTAAGCTAACTCAAATTTTGCGCGCTTTAGCCAGCTTGCCTCTAGAGGAGCGGAGAAAAACAGGGGCTCGGGCTAACGAAATCAAGGCAGCTTTAGAATCGAGTCTGGCTGAAAAGAAACAGTCGCTGGAGGAAACTCATCTAGCTTCTTTCCTAGAGCGAGAAGGCCTGGATATCAGCCTACCCGGTCGCCCCATTCCAACCGGACGACTCCATCCTGTTACTCAGGCGCTCGATGAAATCTGTAATGTTTTCATACGCATGGGATTCCAAGTCATTGAAGGACCCGATGTAGAGTGGGATTACTATAACTTTGAGGCACTGAACATTCCCCCTGAGCACCCAGCACGAGATATGTTTGCTACCCTATGGATAGATTCTGAGGAAATTACTGAGCGAGCCAGGCTTTTGCGCACTCATACCTCCCCAATGCAAATCAGGGTTATGGAGAAAGATCGCCCACCGATAAGGGTGATAGTGCCAGGGCGGGCTTACCGCTATGAGGCAACCGATGCTACTCATGAATCCATGTTCTATCAGGTTGAAGGGCTGGCTATAGATAAAAACATTACCTTGGCTGACTTGAAAGGTACTCTATTTGAATTCTGTCATCTCCTTTTCGGTGAGCAAAGAAAGGCACGCTTCAGGTGCGATTACTTCCCTTTTGTTGAACCTGGGGTAGAAGTAGCCATAGAATGCTTAGCCTGCCATGGCGCTGGCTGCCGATTATGCGGTTACACCGGCTGGCTTGAGATATTAGGCGCTGGGATGGTGCATCCTGATGTTCTCAAGCGTGTTGATATCAACCCCGAAATTTACAGCGGATTTGCCTTTGGTATGGGTGTGGAGCGAATTCCTTTGCTCCGCTATGGGATTGATGATATACGCCTCTTTTACAACAATGATGTTAGATTTTTAAGGCAATTCTAAATTCTTGAAGGTTAGTAATTATGAAGGTTTCTCTTAAATGGCTCAACGACTATGTTGACATAAAAGTCACCCCTGAGGAGTTAGCTGGAGACCTGACTATGGCTGGCATAGAGGTTAAAGGCATACAAACTACAGGTGGCACCTGGAACAACATAGTAATAGGACAAGTAGCAGTTGTAGAGCCTCATCCCAATGCCGACCGATTGAAGCTAGCCACTGTTAATCTTGGCACCCAGCAGCTTACGGTGGTCTGTGGCGCTCCTAATATTAGCATGGGGCAGAAAGTACCCTTTGCCCATATAGGAGCCAGGCTTATTGACGGCCATACTGGAAAGGCTATGTTATTAAAGCCTGCTGAAATTCGCGGTATTCTTTCCGCAGGCATGGTTTGTTCAGAGAAGGAGCTAGGAATTTCTGATAACCATGAGGCTATTATGGTTCTGCCATCTGAGGCTCCTGTAGGCATACCCCTCAAGGACTACCTCGGTGACATAATGTTTGATTTGGATATAACACCTAACCGTCCAGACTGCTTATGCTTAATAGGCATCGCTAGAGAAATCGCTGCTTTAACCAGGCAGCTATTACATATACCTATCATTCATTACGAAGAGAGGGAAGCCCCGATAGATTCGTTCATCTCCGTTGATATTATTGAACCGAATTTATGTTCCAGATACTGCGCTAGCCTGATTACTGGAGTTAAGCAAGGACCTTCCCCTGATTGGCTACAGCAGCGTTTGAGAAGTTATGGAATGCGCCCCATAAGCAATATTGTTGATGTTACCAATTATGTGATGTTGGAATATGGCCAGCCCCTTCATGGCTTCGATTATCATAAGCTTAAGGCCAAGCGGATTATCGTCCGCTTGGCTGGGGACGGCGAGCCAATAACCACCTTAGACAGAGCAGAGAGAGTTCTTACTCAAGATACCTTGGTTATCGCTGATGAAGAAAAGCCTGTCGCTATTGCCGGCATTATGGGTGGATTAGATGTTGAGGTCAATGATGCAACTACAGCTATTCTCCTAGAGTCAGCAAATTTCAACCGGGCTACCATTCGTCGAGGTGCTAATCACCTTAATTTACAAAGCGAAGCTTCAATCCGCTTCGACAAGGGATTAAACCCAGACTTGCCATTAGTGGCACTGAAGCGAGCTACCCAGTTACTGCTGGAACTGGCTGGCGGCAAAGCAGCTAGAGGCATCGTCGATGTTTATCCCGGTAGAGCAGAGCCAAAGGCCATCTTACTCTCTGTTAATGAGGTAAAGCGACTTTCGGGCTTGGAAGTCAGCATTGGCGAGATGCTTAGAGTATTAGAATCACTGGGTTTCGAATGCCACAAAACCAACTTATCTTCACAAATCTCAGTACTGTCTCCTTACTGGCGCAGCGATATTAAGTGTGCTGCCGACCTGGTGGAAGAAGTGATTCGCATTATTGGTTACGATAAAATCCCCATGACCAGGCTTAGTGCTCCTTTGCCAGCACAAAAGTTGACATTGGAGCTCAGCTTCAAGCAAAAATTGCGAAATATCCTCACCGGCTGTGGTTTTCAGGAAATACTAACCTACTCCTTAACTAGCTTGGAGAAATTACAGAGAGTCTCTCCAAGCCTTGAGTTAAAGGTTACTCCTCTGAAGGTAGCTAACCCTATGACAAAGGAACAGGAGTACTTACGCACCACCTTACGGGCTAATGTCTTACCCACTCTGGCCAGTAATCAAAGACTTGAGGAATCCAGCATAAGGCTTTTTGAAATTGGTAAGATATTCCTGCCCCAAGGAAAAGAGCTGCCTCAAGAAAAGGAGATGCTATGTGCCACACTCAGTGGCACAAGACAGGAGATATCCTGGCGGCATGAGAACAAAGAGACACTCGGTCTCTTTGATGCTAAAGGAGTTATAGAAAGTCTGCTGAATCAATTAGGACTCACTGCAACATTTGAGGTCAGCGATGACGAAGGCTTAATCCCTGGGAGAAGCGCTGACATTGTCATTGGCCGAGACAAAGTGGGTGTTGTGGGTGATCTGCATCCCAAAGTGACACAAGCCTTCGATATTTATGGCACTGTTTGCCTTATTGAAATGGATGTGGAGAAATTATTACACAAAGCAGCTAACGTGAGACAGTATCAGCCCATCCCACGGTTCCCCAGCATAACTAGAGATATCGCCTTAGTAGTAGATGAGCAAGTAAGCTATTACTCAGTAGAGGATATAATTCAAAGCTTCCCATTAGTTAATAAACTCACCCTCTTTGACCTTTATCGAGGTGAGCAAATACCTAAAGACAAAAAATCCTTTGCTATAAGGATTGTTTATCAATCACCCGAGCATACTCTAACCGATGAAGATGTCAATAAATCCCATCGGAGAATTGTGGATAGATTACATAAAGAAGTGGGCGCTACTCTGAGAGGTTGATTCTCCAATCCAGCGTTCTATAGCCCTGTCAGCGCTAACCTAGTAATTACTGGACTACTTTCCTTTTAACAGCCTATTAACTTCAGCAGCTAAGTTCTCCAAAGGCAAAAGCTGGGTTTCTTTTTCTGCACGCCACTTGGCTTCTATGCTCTGGTTTTTTAGGGTGCGTGGGCTCAGAGTCAACCGCAGTGGTATTCCTAGAAGGTCAGCATCATTAAATTTAACCCCGGGGGACTCATTGCGGTCATCGAAAAGCACTTCAATCCCTTTTACCCCCAGCTTGTGATAGACATCTTCAGCAGCAGCCACGACCTCAGGATTATCTGGATGCAGGGGGCAAAGGTAGGCTTGATAGGGAGCAACCGGTGGCGGCCAGATAATGCCTTTGTCATCATAGCTCTGCTCTACTATTGCTGCTAAAAGTCGACCTAACCCTATACCATAACTACCCATAACAATAGACTTGGATATACCATCACGATCCAGGAAAAATGCTTCCATTTTTTCGCTGATGAAGGTGCCCAACTTAAATATATGTCCTACCTCGATGCCGCGAGCAGAAGACAGCTCACTCCCACACTTAGGACAACCGTCTCCGGCACGAGCTAAAGCAATATCGGCTATAAGGTCAACCTGAAAATCTCTAGGGTAATTGGCATTCTTAAAGTGATACCCCAGTTTATTGGCTCCCACGACGAAATTAGAGCCTGAAACCATAGAATCATCGGCAACAATCTTGACACCTTTCACACCTATGGGTGAAGCAAAACCCATCACCACTCCTACCTCACCTACCTCAGATTCCGTAGCTAAACGAAGCTCTGAGCACTTCAATATATTCTTCAATTTTATTTCGTTCACCTCCGAGTCACCTCGAATGACAACGAAGACAAACCCACCATCAGCAGAATAAAACACCGCTTTAAGCGTTTGGCTCATCGGTACACCAACAAAACCAGCCACCTCCTCTATGGTCTTTGCTCCTGGTGTAGCTATTCTCTCTAAAGGAAGTGGGGCTTCGCTATTCGCCTTCAGCTTAACACTTTGAGCCTTCTCTGCATTGGCGGCATAACCACACTTAGAACAATAAATAACCTCATCTTCACCGTTCTCAGTGATAAGCGTAAATTCATGAGATTCCTTGCCCCCTATGGCACCGCTGTCAGCTTCCACCATCAAGGCTGGTAAGCCGAGTCGAGCATAAATATTCTTGTAAGCCCGAGCCATCTTCTTATAGCTTTCATCCAGGCCAGCCTCATCAACATCAAAACTGTAAAGGTCCTTCATAATGAATTCGCGAACTCTCAGTAATCCACCGCGAGGACGAGGCTCATCACGAAATTTAGTCTGTATTTGGTAAAGCAGGAGAGGAAGGTCACGGTAACTTTGCACATAGCGATGAGCAAGCTCAGCAATAACCTCCTCATGAGTAGGACCCAAGGTTAGTTTATGTTCCTTGCGGTCGGTCAGAGTGAACAGAGATTGGCCAAATGAAACCGAGCGACCTGACTGCTGCCATAACTCAAAGGGCTGCAATGCCGGCAGCATCAATTCCTGCCCACCAGCTTTATCCATTTCCTCTCTAATTATGCTCTCTATCTTCTTGAGCACTCGCCAGCCTAAGGGCAAATAAGAATATATGCCAGCAGCTACCTGAGCAATCATACCAGCCCTGAGCAATAACTGGTGGCTTATGCTCTCCGCTTCTGCTGGTGCCTGCCTTAAGGTCTTACCAAAAAGTTCGGAAAAACGCATTTCTGTTATAACCTCACTCTCTCCTATCAAGGGAAATAGAATTTATTTCTGTTATCAGGGTTTCTAATAAGTTTCCCTCAGCCACAGCCCTTATCACCTTTCCCTTTCTAAATATAACACCTTTCCCCTTACCACAGGCAATGCCCACATCAGCATCCCTGGCTTCCCCAGGCCCATTGACCACGCAGCCCATGACCGCCACCTTAATAGGCTGGGTTATCCTTTGAAGGTACTTATCCACAGCCTCAGCCAAAGCAACAACATCAACTTCAGCCCGACCACAGGAGGGGCAGCTTACCAGAGTAGGGCCATGTTGACGAAGGCCAAGGCTCTTCAGGATTTCGTAAGCAGCATTAACCTCTTCACAGGGGTGAGCAGTAAGGGAAACACGGATAGTATCGCCAATCCCCTGATAAAGAAGTATGCCAGTGCCTACAGCACTCCGTATAGCCCCAGCCCGAAGAAGACCAGCCTCAGTGATACCCAAGTGTAAAGGATAGGGTACTTTGTCGGCAATCTTCTGATAAGCTCTAATAGTAGCAGGCACATCAAAGGCTTTGAGAGAAACCTTAATCAAATTGAAATCCAAGCTTTCCATAAGCTGTATCTGCTGCAAGGCTATATCAACCATCCGGTCAGCCAAAGGAGCATCAGGCTCAAAATTTTGAGGCAGGCTGCCAGCATTCACTCCAATGCGGATAGGCACCTCTTTTTCTCTAGCTGCAGTTACCACCTCGGCAATTCGCTCCTTATTGCGAATATTCCCCGGATTAAGGCGAAGCCCGTCGACGCCAGCTCTCAATGCGGCTAAGGCCAAACGGTAGTCAAAATGGACATCAGCGATAAGAGGTAAGGAAATACGCTTCTTTATGGCCGAAATGCTTTCAGCAGCTTCCTTATCTGGAACTGCTACGCGCACTATCTCACAACCACAATCTTCTAGTTGCTTAATCTGATTCACAGTAGCTGGGACATCACGTGTATCAGTCTTAGTCATAGACTGTACTGCAATAGGGGCATCTCCACCAACTGTTACCTTTCCCACCTTCAAATGTGTAGAAACTCGACGCATCATAACCCAAAGCCTCCACCACTGATTAGACGCACGATATCATTAAAGGTTATTAGAATCATGAGCGAGATTAAGAAGGCAGTACCTATAGAGTGGGACAGGCGCACTGCATGGGGAGAGAGACGTTTTCCACGCCTAGCACCCTCAATAAGTGCCACCAGCATTCCTCCTCCATCCAGGGGAGGAATGGGGAAGAAATTAAATAAAGCAATCCCTAAACTAATGATGCCAGCTATAAAAAGCATATTGCTGAAACCAAAAGACTTTACTGCTTCTACAGTCAACTGACCAGCACCTATTGGACCTACTAGAGCGTTGCTGGGGTCTTCTCTAATTAGTGGAAAGGAGGCTACTATCATCTCAGGCATATTGATAATAAAGCTACCGCCTGAGTAAACGGCCTGCCATACGGAAAGCCGCTCCTGCTCAATGTGAATTCCATCTACCCAGCGTAGCTCAGCACCCATTAGGGCAGCCTGCTTCACTCCATTAGCCTTAATCAAAGTGGCTGAAATCACTTCCTGCCCTCTAAGTAAAGTCAGTTGTATTTCTTCTCCTTCCTCAACAGAGGCCAGGGCGTAGGCCATAGTCTCACTATTGTATATAGACTGCTCATTAATTCCCAGGATGGTATCCCCTAATACAATACCAGCCTCATACGCTGGTGAACCTTCCCGCACCTGGCTTACCACATTCCAGCATAGCACAATACCTACTGCCCGCCACCCCAATGCTGAATCAAGCTGTGGCTTCAAACTGATTGCTTCCTGACTTCCATCCTTTTGCAGAAGTAGGGATACTTCTTCCCCTTCTTTACTCGAATTTATTACGTTCTGTACATCCCCCCATTGATGAACACTCTCTCCACTCACCTCTAGAATTATATCTCCAGGGACTATACCAGCTTCCTCTGCCGGCGAGCCCTCCACTACAGAATGCACCATGACCCCATTACCAGCTATTACACCTGTAGGCAGCATAAAGAAGGCACTAAGCAAGACAAAGGCCAGAAAGATGTTGGCCATCGGCCCTGCTGCATAGACTGCCAACCGCCTCCAGGGACCTTTGCTAGCTAGGCTTCCAAGTACTGTAGGGTCATCTTCTCCAACACTTTTGACGAAAGCCCCTATAGGTATAGCATTGATGGAATAGAGTGTCTCTCCACGTTTAATGCCAAAAAGTCGCGGAGGAAAGCTCAGGCCAAACTCCTCTACCTTCACCCCTGCACGCTTGGCAATGACAAAGTGCCCCAGTTCATGAAGAGAAATCGCAACAAACAGCATCACAATGAAAAGAATAATAACCATGGCAATGTTCATTTTTGTTTATCCCCCTAACCATCCTCACCTAACCTCTCCCCCGAAGGGAGAGGAATAAAGTGAGGGTGACGAATGCAGCGACGCTCAACATATTCTCTTGCCCAGACATCAGCCTGCAGAATCTCATCCAGAGTAGGCTTGCTTATACCTTGGTGCCGTTCTAATGCGTCCTCTATCAATGGGGCAATATCGAGAAAACCGACTTGATGAGAGAGAAAGAGGCTTACAGCAACCTCATCAGCGGCACAAAGCACCGCAGGATAAGTCCCTCCTCGTCTTCCAGCATTTAACGCCAATCGGAGACAGGGAAATCTATTCTGGTCTACTGGCTCAAAGCTCAGAGAGTGCATTTCGCTTAAGTCAAGGCGAGGTAACTTTGAATTAGGCAAACGCTCAGGATAGCAAAGCGCATATTGAATAGGTAAGCGCATATCAGGAAAACTGAACTGTGCCTTTACCGAACCATCCACAAACTCTACCATAGAATGAACAATGCACTGGGGATGAATTAATATTTCAATCTTCTCAAAAGGAATATCAAAAAGCCAGTGCGCTTCAATAACCTCCAGCCCTTTGTTCATAAGCGTTGCCGAATCAATAGTAACTTTCCTACCCATCTTCCATATAGGGTGATAAAGGGCTTGCTCTACCATTACTTCACTCAACTGCGATTTGGAATAATGATAAAATGGTCCTCCAGAAGCAGTTAAAAGAATCCTCCGCGGTTTACTTTCCTCACCCCGTAGGCATTGCCAGATAGCACTATGCTCGCTATCAACAGGCAGAATTTGAGCCCGATGACACCTAGCTTCTTGAATGATAATCTCCCCTGCCATCACCAACACTTCCTTATTAGCCAAAGCAACTGTTTTACCTGCCCTCAAGGCTGCTAATGCAGGCCCCAATCCTGCTTTGCCTGAAGTGGCTATGACAACCAAATCGACTTCTGGCTGGCAGGCTATCTGCTCCATCGGCAGGAATTTACTTTCATGACTAAAGTCAGGCTCACATGAGGAATAAAACAGCGCAGGTTTAAATTCGTTGACTTGTTTTTCCAGAAGCCTAAAGTTTTCGCCTCCAGCTAAGCCTATTACCTGGAACTTGTTACCTAGGGCACGGATGATATCTAGCGCCTGCCGTCCTACAGAGCCTGTCGAGCCCAATATAGCTACTCTCCTCATACTATTATCCATACCACATATTATAAAACAACAAGTATACCACTAAAGCCAATAGCCGGCGTATTCCAAGGC
>CAZILT010000088.1:0-6288 GCA_964540185.1 uncultured Dehalococcoidales bacterium | reverse complement strand
AAAAGGATGGTGTGCTAATCTGGAAGAGGATATGATTTTTGTCTTCAAAGATGGGTTGGTGATAGAAGTTGTCGGTGGAGGGAAGGTAGGCGACGAATTCAGGGAGATGCTAAGCTGTGGGAAGAGTGAGGAGCCTTATCTCTCTCGTAGAAATTGCGCTGAACAGGGCATTGGCATGAATCCCAACGCAAGACGCCCTGACAATGTACTTGAGGCAGAAAAAATAAGGGAAACGGTCCACATTGCAATAGGGGATAGTTCTCATATGGGTGGTAGAGTAACAGCAGATCTGCATCAGGACTTTGTGATTCCAAAACCAACACTGAAATTTGATGGCAAAATAATCATAAATGATGGGATAATCACAGTATAATCCAGCATCTTGGCAGCATTTGCTTCACCTGATAAAGAAATCCTGTCTGAAGGGATCCCACCTACCTGGTAGTCGATCGAATGCTAATTGGGGGAAGCTTTCCTTGAATATCTGGTAATAATATAACTCCTCTATGGAGAATAACCTTGGCTTATCCTTTGTCTTGTTATGTTGCAGAAGTTCGTAGTTGGAAACATGTTTTTCAGCCCTGGCACGCATGATTTCAGCAATACCAGAGCCCTGGGCAAAGAATCTTTTTGTCTGGTAGATGATGTGTTCAGGGAGGCGATTATGGAAACCTTCTCGTAGAACCCACTTTCCAATTTGCTCTGAACCATAAATCTTGCAATTTAATGGTATCTTCAAACAAAAATCAACCACCTCGGAATCAAGAAAGGGCGGCCTAGCTTCTATAGAATATGAAGCTGTTAGTCTGTCTAATCTTTGTAATGCAGTGTTGTGAGCAACATTAATAAGTTTATCCACCACGGCAGCAACTTCCTCCTGGTTTTTTGCCTGCCTGAATTGACCATCATATCCAGCGAGAAATTCATCTGCACCCTCACCAGTGAAAACACAATTGGTGTATTGGCTGGTAAACCGTGAGGCCAGAAAATTAGCCACTGCACCATGAACACAGCTTTCCTCAAAAGTCTCCATATGATAAATAGCTTGCGGTAATATCTTGTCTATCTCATCTTCGCTGAAGATATATACATGGTGTTTCATATTCAGATAACGAGCTACATCTTGAGCTAAAGGAATATCCTGGCTTCTTTCCAGACCAACTGTGAAAGCTTCAATATCCGGTTTTATCTGTTTAGCAATGCAAGCTATAATACTGCTATCTAAACCGCCACTTAAGAGAATCCCTCCTACAGCATTGTCCTTCATTCGTTTCCGCACAGCTTTTTCCAACAACTTGACAAGAACTCCCTTAGCCTGCTCGGGGCTGTCAAATTCTGGAGTTTCTACAGCCTGGGGTGTATATTTTTGGAATCCAAGTTCACTGGAGTAAACATAACCTGGCGGGAACTCCTTAACATCGTCTATGCCCAGCAGACCCTTAGCCTCTGAAGCAAAGCACAAATTACCATTACTATGTCCGTAATAAAGAGGTCTTATGCCTATAGCATCACGTGCCAGGATTAACTTATTTCCATCGGTTATGGCACAGGCAAAATCTCCATCCAGCTTCTTGGCGAATTGAGTTCCAAACTTGTCGTAGAAGAGCAGCAAAGTTTCTGCATCACTCAATCCAGGTTCTTGCGGGTTATATATACGCCCATCAAGGACAACTGCTTTGTGGTCCACAGATATATGATGTGACCCAGCCTTGGAATTTCCACCCACATTCAACTCACAGCATCCTAAACTTATATTTCCTGTCTGGTTTAGCCATATTTCGTGTGGACCTCTATGCTTAATTCTGTTAAGCATAGAGCTTAGTTCCACATTGCCACTGCCTTGAATTCCTGCGATGCCAGCCATATTTAAGTTTCTCCTCGAAATCCCTTGAGCACCTCAAGGGCATGGAAGCCGTCCATGCAATAGGCATCTGCTCCTATTTCCTGGGCAAACTCCTGAGAAACTGCTGCTCCTCCAACTAGAACCTTGACTTTGTCCCTGAGATTGCTTTCTTTCAGCGATTCAATTACCTCCCCCATAACGACCATGGTGGTGGTTAATAAAGCGGAAAGTCCTAGAAAATCAGGCTTATCCTCTCTAACCACCTTCACAATCTTTTCTGTAGGAACATCTATGCCTAGGTCACGCACTTCGTATCCAGCACCCCTGAACAAAATAGCAACGATATTCTTGCCAATGTCATGCATATCTCCTCTAACCGTGGCTATGACAAATTTGCCCTTGGATGCCACTCCCGCTCCTTCCAGATGTGGCCTCAGGATATCCATCGCGTTGCTCACTGCTTCGGCTGAGGCCAGCATATCCGGGATAAAGTACTCCCCCGAAGCAAACTTATCTCCTACAATCTGCATTCCCTCGGTTAAGCCCTGCTTAATGATTAGCTCTGTGGCAATATTGTTTTTTAGTGCCAGTCGTGTTAACTCCACCACCGCGGGCTTTCCTACCATATCTTCAGTCACCCCTTCATCGCGATTGTTAGCTCTTCCTTGAATGACATTCTCCTTAAGTAATGCAATTATATCCTCATGCATTGTGCTCTCCCTTCATATATATATTTAGCCTGGGCAGAATACCAGGTATCTCTTTAAACACCTTCCTGGTGGTAGCTGGATCGATATGCTCGACAGGTAGAGATAGAAGCTCCACCATTCTTTTGTGGGCTAACGCCAATACATTGTCCTCCAGCCCTTCAGATTCAAAAGGATAAGGTGGTGAAAGTTGCCCACTACGTAATATGTGGCGAATGTAGCGGATATATAACTTTTGTGATGTTCCCATTACCTCGCTTATCTGTCTTAAGGTATCGGCGATTTCTCGTTCATTTATTTGTGGTGGCCTTAGAAAGAACTTGATCATCTGGAAGTGGGCGTCATCTAAAACAGCTTGGAGGGGGCAGAAGGTGATGTTACCATCAAGCAGCCCATAGGCACAATGGAGGTATTGTGGCCCGCTTAAAGTAACCATGATGTCCGAGAACAACCTCTTTATTGAGGATTGAATGCCGGGTATTTTCACGTCACTAACGCCAGCGGTAGAGTAACAGGGCAGCTTGTAGAATCGAGCCATCTGGACACAGTCTATGTTGTACTGGCTTGATTCGGGGGCACCATAGGAGTCATTAAGGTTGTCCATACGAGCTATCACCGGCACGCTTCCATAGATTACCGGCGTTCCCTTATTAACCAGTTGACTTAGAGTTATACCTGCCAGAATTTCAGCGTTTATTTGGGCCACGATGCCATTTTCCTTAATAGGAGCTGTAGTCCCGCCCTGGGGCGCAACAGAAACTACTACAGGTAGCCCTTTCCTGGAAATCTCAATTAGTGTCTGGGTGGTATCATCCACAAATTGCAGAGGGCTTTTAACCAGACATGTAATAAATGAAATGACGGGGTTATCCCTGAGTTGTTCCCCTTCTCCAATTATTATCTCTGCCATCTTTATAACATTATCCAGTTGCTTCAGGCTGGTTAGCCCTGCCATAACATGCTTGGTAGTGTTATTTAAAGATGCGAAGAACTTGTTCACATCCTTATTATCTATTGTAATGTCTTTGTCCTGGATATTGACCGGGCGTATAAAGGCATCCAGGCTTTCCAGGTGCTCACATAGGTGTGCTGCCTGGCAGAGGTCAAGGACAGTACCCCGCCGTGGGTGGAATTCGGGCACTTGAATTTCAATATCAGGAGCAGATTTTTTAATATAGGTTTCAAAAACAACATCAAGCCAGAAATTGGTTTCAGAGCCAGAGACAAGGAATACCCTCGGCTCTGTACCATTCAATATCAGGCTGTTATCCTTGTTCTTGGCACCTAATTTAACTGTTTTAGGCGCACTCTCAATGGCACGCAGAACCAGTTCCTGTGGTATTTTTATCACCCAGTAAGGCTTGTCGGCATCAGAAACTGGTGTAACTTCTGCGCCATTGGCGTGGAATATTTCTGCTGCCGCGGAATTAAAAGATATCACGCCGGGATCATTCAGAATTTGCATAGAGGCATGATGGATTAGCTCGACCTGCTCCTTGGTCATCCTCTTGTAGGGAGTTTGTACTAAAATTCCTTCTCTAGACACTATCAAAAGGCCCCTTTCTCAATTTCTTGCTCCGGTGAAAACTCTGCATCTTCCTGCTTTTATATCTCGCCGATGATTAGCATAATTCCTTAGTCGACTATCTCAGGAAAATTAGCTAATATCCTGTTTCTTATGTGCTTAGGCAACTTGTGTCCTGGTTTTTCTAAAATTTCTTGCACCTGTTCTTTCGCCCTCATAAATGTATCTTTACTTCCAAGCTTCTCCCATCTTTCTCTAAGTTTCCTGTTGCTTAGAGTAGGGTGATAGTGCTCTTTACGCATATGATTTCTGGTGTGCTTTCTGGAAACAAAATGACCGCCAGGACCTACCTCCTTAAGTAGATCGAAAGCCAGAGTTTCATCACTTACATCTATTCCTTTAACAGCCCGCATTACCATTCCCAATATCTCATTGTCAATCACGAGCTTTTCATAGCTCATAGTGAGCGCAAACTCCATCAATCCGGCAGCATCGTGGATGAAGTTTGCACCAGCCAGGGCGCACAGAAGGCTGGTAATGGAGGATTCATAACCGCATTGTGCGTCAATTACATTGGAATCAGTCATCCCCCCGGTAGCATAAAAAGGCAAGTGATAAAATTGAGCCATTTGAGCCCCAGCGGCATTTAACAATCCCATTTCAACAGAGCCCGTGAGGTAGCTCATATCCTGAAGGCAGGTGCTGCTGGCTACGGAGCCGAAGATAACCGGTGTGTCTGGATTGGCAAGTTGGCTAATTATCACTCCAGCTAGGGAGTCAACAACCTGAACGGTCAAAGTTCCAGCCAGGGTCACAGGAGCAGTAGCACCGCTGAGAGGCTCGGATGGACAGACTACCGGGATTCCTGCTTTAGCTATGCGTACCAGCATGTCACCATATTTAGAATCAATCTTAAAAGGGCTTATACTGCAGGTTATCATGGATACAATGGGCCGCTCCCGCAGCTTTCGCGGAGAACCAGCGATAATTTGGGCCATTTTTATAACTTGGTCTATGCCTTCTGGGGTATATATCCCACCCATAACGTGCTTACGAGAATTGTCTAGACCAGCAAAGAATCGATTAATATCTACTTTATCCACAGGGATGTCGCTGGGGTAGGTAGGCAGCATGAAGATATGAATGTTTTCTAGGCTATCCACCAGTCTGGCTATTTCTTTAAGATCGTCGAATGTTGCTACTCTTTTTTGTCCATTCGTTCTGTCAATAATATTGAGAGCAGTGCCTCCGGTACCCGCATATACTCTGCTACCGCCCAGTATCACGTCGTGTTTCCTGTATCTTCCATATAGTGTGACTTTGGGTGGAGCCCTGTCTACCAGGTTCATAACCATATCTCGGGGGATCGTTACACGTCGGTTCTGTTGGTTCACCTGTGCATCGGTGTGGCTAAATAAATCGAGAGCTCTGGCAGAATTTACTTCAATGCCTATTTCCTCAAAAATCCTCATAGCCGTCTCATGGATTCTTACCATGGATTCTTCCGATAGAGGCTTGTAACTGCCGCCTGCTACTCCGCTAAGATTCATTCCTGTCTTAAACATAGAACAAACTCCTCTCTCTGACTAGTACAATATTTTCTGTTATAGACTTTCATCAACTGCACAACTTTCTCCTCTAAGTTTGTGCCTATGGTTACTAATAACAAAGCTGTTTGCCCACAAAAAGATGGTATATATAGTGTTGGATTCCTGCCCTTTACATAGCGCGGGTAGCGGCAGCTTTCGTTTTTAGTTACCTTCAGTTCAATATGGTCTGCAAGCCTTGGCAATAAAAACTACCTCCTGTAAAGTTTCAAGTAGCATAAGGTGTCTCTTCCCTTGTTCTTCAAGTGGTCGAACTGTGAGGAAGAAAGAGCGGATAAAGGGAGCTAGTTGAGGAGGAGGTCAGGTATCGGGCAACAGGATAACGAGGATGAGGTAACAACAGATTGCAACGGAAGAGATATCTTTATATAGCGCATTAATTTCACCACTTCACACTTCGCCTCCTTGCGTTATTTGGAACTCATACGCTGTCTTCTTACAGCACCAGCACAATTCCCATGGAGTTGCCTGTAGTATAGCCACAGGAGATAGTTCTGTCAAGGAAGACGCTTTCACTCATTTAAAATGTTACTGAAGGTGGTATGGTTCACTCAAATAAGAATGTTACTGAGGAGGACCATGCCGAGCGACGAAAAGATGAGTATA
>CAZILT010000087.1:0-8092 GCA_964540185.1 uncultured Dehalococcoidales bacterium | reverse complement strand
TAAACTTGGGCAAGATAGTATTTAATGCCTGATAGTTCTCGCTCTTGATAAGCCAGCCATCTAAAGAATTATCTAAATCATCAAAAAGAGATAGAATCTCAATCTCCAAATCCTTAAAGTATTTGGTATCTATTGGTAAATGACTATATTTAGAGATAAGCATTTGAGATTCTTCGCTATCACTCAGAATGACAGAAGGATGACGCAGAATGACAGAAGGGGAGAAAGCATCATCAACGATCCCTAGTCCCTTCCACTCTTTAACCTGCTCATCAAAATTGGGATGCGCCAGCAGCCTTTTAATGAGCTCAACTCCCTTTTTATTGGAGATTGCTTCGTCGCTTCGCTCCTCGCAATGACAATTAGCGGCAAGTATCCTATCCAGCGTTATGACATAGTTAGAGTTCAAAACGAACTTCGGCTTATTCCAGATTCTTACCAGCTCATCTTCGAATTGGGAGATAAAGTCTATTATCTTAGAGGTGGTGTCCTTTAAGACCTGTAATTGCTTTATCCTTTCTTCTGTCCACTCGCTCTCGCCGCTGAAGACATATTGATAGAGCCAGAGATTAAACTGCTCCTTGAGGAATTCCTTGGCATTCTGGTTTATGAAATAGTCAACTTCACTTTGCTTCTCAAAGACTCTGAAGGCGTTCTCTAAAGTATCTTGGGTTATCCTTATTCCTTCCTTTCTCAATGCCTTTAAAATGTCGTCAGTCTTTGTCTTTTTCCCTTTCTCCGAGTAATAAACATTGAACACAAGCGCACCATCGTTTCTCCTCTCACTGAATTCATAAACAATCTCTCTTTTCTCATTTGCTCTTTTATGTTCCAGAGTGGAGACATCGAAGAAGAATTTGAAGCCATCTATTTCCGCTTCCAGATTTTTGAACAACCTGTCGGTTTTGACATAGTAAAGCATGTGCGTTTTCCAGAATAAGATAACATCCTTATCGTCGGTATAGACTTTCTCATAAATGTTTTGATGAATCGGCGTGTGTCTAAAATAGATTGAGCCGCTTTCAGAAAAGTAGCGATGGAAGAAGGTATAAAGTTTATCAAAGAGTTCCTTTCTGAATTCCGGAAATGGTTCTAAGGCTTGCTCTATATCTTTTTGGAGTTTTGGGAAGACACCTTTCTCATAGTATCTGGACTTGATTCTCATCAAGTTGATGTAGCCAGATTCCCCTTCTACCTTCGCACCTACGAAGATATCTCTTAATGCCTTATAGAATTCCTGTTCTTTAGTCATGTTTTTATGTTGTTTTTTATTATACCATTGGGTATTTTATATAGCTTCAGAATATAGGAAACCCCTCTTCTGCTCCTATAACAAAATGCCACTTTATAACCATCTTGTATATTGCCATTATAGTGCTTCGGCTGTTTTTATTGTAGCTTTCCCTCCAGCAATCACTGGCTTTATATGTCCTTAACTACTAAAATAGTATTAATGGCAGTAACTCCACTGAGGCGACAATATCTCAGGGTCAAGCAAAAGTACGCTGAGGCCATCGTTTTCTTTCGATTGGGCGATTTCTATGAGACCTTTGATGGAGATGCCAGAGTTGCTTCGCGAGAGCTGGATATTGTCTTAACCGCTCGCGAAATGGGCAAGGGGCACAAAGTGCCCATGGCGGGGATACCTTACCATGCCCTGGACAATTACCTGGCAAGGCTTATCAACCGGGGTTATAAGGTGGCTATCTGTGAGCAGCTAAGTCCCCCGGGCAAAGGACTGGTGGACAGGGATGTTATCCGTGTGGTGACGCCGGGGACAGTGGTTGAGCCTAACCTGTTGGAGAGCAAAAGCAACAACTACCTCGCCAGTCTAATTGTAGAAGGGGAGAAGGCAGGAATTGCCTATGTTGATATAACCACAAGCGAGTTTGCTACTACCCAGCTTCCCGCTGATAAGGCTTCTTGTGAATTGGAAAGGCTTCAGCCTCGCGAGGTTCTCGTTCCTGATTCTTCACCTGTAGAGCCAAGAATGGTGGGGTTTCCCGAAACTCTGTCAGCTACAGTAACCAGACTTGATGATTATTGCTTTGATTTGGAAGTTGCTCAACAGGCTTTACTGGGGCATTTTGATGTGGCTACCCTGGAGGGCTATGGCTGTGCTCATTTGCCTCTGGCTATAAGAGCTGCCGGCTCGCTGATACATTATGTCCGAGAGACCCAAAAGGAAGCATTGTCCCAGCTAACCGGTCTGGCTACTTACTCCACAGATTCCTTTATGGTTCTCGATGGGCAAACATGCCGCAATCTGGAGCTTTTTCAGGGTGGCAGGTGGGGAGAAAGTGCTAACTCTCTCCTCTCCATCATTGACTTAACCAGGACAGCTATGGGAGGCAGGTTGCTAAAGAACTGGCTGGGGCATCCCCTGGTTGACCTAGCGGAATTGAACCGGCGGCAGGAGGCTGTTGACTGGCTTTATCACAATTCCCTGGCTCGTAATAAGGCTGTGGCGCTTCTGGCCGATATCGCTGATTTGGAAAGGTTAATTAATAGAGTAAGAAGTGGCAAAGTAATGGCCAGGGAGCTAACAACATTGCGCTCCAGCCTGGAGGAAATACCTGAGTTGAACAAAAGCGGTAGAAGCACAAAGTTCTTTGAACTGGCTGACTGCTGAATTGAAACCCTGCCCTGACATTGTGCATTTGATTGCTGGGGCTATTGCTGAGGAGCCAGGGGATTTTGAGCATGGCGGGGTGATAAAAGAGGGTTTTTCTACTGAGCTGGATGAACTTCGTCGCAGTTCCAAAGAGGCCAAGCAATACTTAGCCGGCGTGGAACAAAGGGAGAGGCAGCGCACAAAGATTAAATCTTTGAAAGTGGGTTACAACAGGGTGTTTGGCTATTATATCGAGGTATCTCGCGCCAATCTCAATCTGGTTCCCTCCGATTACATTCGCAAGCAGACTCTGACAGAGGCGGAAAGGTTTTTCACTCCTGAGCTTAAGGAATATGAATCGCTGATTCTCAATGCACAGGAAAAGATTGCTGATTTAGAGGCTGCCCTTTTCAGGCAAGTTTGCCAGCAAATAGGTGCTGGGGGTGAACAGATATTGGCTACTGCCAGGGCAATTGCCCGGATTGATGTTTTTTGCAGCCTGGCTGAGGTAGCAGCGCGCCGCAGCTATGTCAGGCCCGCATTGACCACTGATGATGTTATACAGATTAGGGGAGGACGCCATCCTGTGGTGGAGAAGAGTATCGGCAGCGATAATTTTGTTCCCAACGATACTCACTTAAGTAATAAGGATAGCCAGCTTATGATACTCACCGGTCCCAATATGTCGGGAAAATCCACTTATCTGAGGCAGGTAGCCTTGATAGTCCTGTTAGCCCAGATAGGCAGTTTTGCTCCCGCGGAATCGGCGGCCATAAGCATAGTGGACCGTATCTTTACTAGGATTGGTGCGCAGGAAGACCTGGCTGCCGGGCAGTCCACTTTCATGGTGGAGATGACCGAGACGGCAAATATTTTACATAATGCTACTCCACGCTCTTTGATTATCCTGGATGAAATTGGGCGGGGCACCAGCACTTATGATGGGCTTTCCATTGCCTGGGCGGTAGCTGAGTTTATTCACGCATCCCCCAGGCTGGGGGCAAAGACTCTGTTTGCTACTCACTATCATGAACTGGTGGATTTAGCCAATACACTGCCCCGGGTGAAAAACTTTAATGTGGCAGTCGCTGAGGAGGGAGACAAAGTAATCTTTTTACACAAGATTGTTCCCGGAGGCGCCGATAGGAGCTACGGCATCCATGTAGGCCAGCTAGCTGGACTGCCAAGATCGGTAATTAACCGGGCTCAGGAGGTTTTGATTGAGCTGGAAAATAGCCACGCTTCTAAGAAAAGCAGAGTTTCCCCGGGGGAAGCATCACAGCTTCTGCTGTTCCCTAAAGGCTCCTTACTAGTTGCTGAGATTTCCAAACTTGACATCGATTCTATGTCACCCCTGGAGGCTATTACCAGGCTGTATGAGCTCAAGCAAATGGTACAGGGGGAATAGCTTGAAACTTACAGAATCGAGGGGCATTGCGCCACAAGCAAGACAATTTTGGTGGGGAAGCTAAACCTTTAGAGGCTTTTACCGTTTATAATGTAGAGAAGTAGCAAATGGCGCTCCAAATTTAGAGAAAGCTGACATTGTTGTTAGGAGGGAACAAATGAATAAGCTGTTCAAATTTTCAATTCCGCTGTTGATTCTAGGGTTGATGCTGACCAGTGCCTGTGCCAAAGCAGGTGTCCCATCAGTAGTGCCTACTCCAACGCCAACACCAACACCGGCGCCGGTGCCTTCAGAAAGGGCTTCTGAGGATAAAGGATACCCTAGCGAAGCTATGCCCGATGAGCTATCGGTAGAGCGCAAAATCATAAGAACGGGCTACATAACCTTGGAGATAGAGGACATAGCGGGGACCATGGACAAGGTTGCTCAAGCAGCTGATGAGCTGGGGGGCTATGTGGTTTCCTCTTATAAGCGCGAAGTCGAAAGCAAAAATTATGGCAGCGTCACTATTCGTGTTCCCGCTGATAGATTTGGCGAAGCCTTCGATAGGCTCCGCCAGCTGGCGGTAAAAGTACCCTCCGAGAGCACTGAAGCCAGGGATGTGACTGAAGAGTATGTTGACCTGCAAGCTCGATTGCACAACCTGGAGGCAACTGAGGCACAGTACCTGGTGCTGATGGAGAAGGCTGAGACTGTGGAGGAAATGCTAAAGGTGCAGCAAGCACTTTCTGATGTGCGGGGACAGATTGAGCAAATCGAGGGGCGGATAAAATATCTGGAGCGCGTCTCAGATATGGCGCTTATTGAGGTAAGCTTGGAGGAGACCAAGAAGCTGGTTGAGCATTGGAGCATCGCTGATGCTTTCAAGTCGGCTGTCCGCGGTCTGACTACCTTCTGGAGAGGCATAGCTACCGGGCTTATCTGGATTGGCGTTTTTTGCTGGATCTGGATTCCCATACTGGTAATCTGGCTCAGGCGAAGACGCAGGAGGGGAGCCTAATTTCTGGATAGAAGCCACGGACGGCTATCCTATTGTGCGTCTGTCATTTTGAGTGAGGAGAGCGACCGAATAATTCTGCCCAGGACCGGTTCCGCAAGGAGTATCGATGCCCTTCGCTAGCCTCTTTCTCTTCAACTGCGTTCAGAGTCAGAGCTTCGGCTCGGGGTGACACTAATTATCTATTATTGTTTTGCCCCAATAGCTTTGCTATGCTTTTACAAGAGGTGATTTGTATGAAAGCTGGATTGGTTTATGACCCAATTTACCTGGAGCATGATACTGGCAGTCATCCTGAGAACTCTCGCAGATTAATAGCCGTAATGTCGCATTTAGAGGAGACAGGCAGTAAAGAAAAGCTTAGTTTGCTTTCGCCACGCGCTGCTTCAGTGGAGGAACTGGGGATGGTGCATGCTCCAGAATATATTGCTCAGATTAAAAACAAGGCTGAGAGTGGTGGCGGCTGGCTGGATGCTGACACCGTGATGTGTCCCAAGTCATATGAGGCAGCTTTGTATGCTGCTGGTGGACTGTTAACTGCCGTAGAGGCAGTGGTGAAGGGGGAGGTGGATAGCGCCTTTGCCTTGGTCAGGCCTCCGGGACATCATGCTACCCACAACCGGGCGATGGGGTTCTGCCTGTTCAATAATGTGGCTATCGCTGCTAAGTTTGCATTGGCCAATTTCAATCTTGAGCGTGTTCTCATTGCTGATTTTGATGTCCACCATGGCAATGGAACTCAAGACACATTTTATGCTGACCCCAAGGTTCTCTATTTTTCCACTCATGAGTATCCCTTTTATCCCGGCACGGGGAGTATAAATGAAACTGGAGCCGGTGAAGGGGAGGGATTTACCGTTAACTTTCCTATGGCTGCTGGCTGGGGCGATGAGGAATATTTGAGAGCCTTTAATGAAGTCCTGGTTCCCATAGCCCAGAGATTCCAACCACAGCTTATTCTGGTTTCCGCTGGCTTTGATGCTCACTGGGCTGATGATTTAGCTATGATGCAGGTAAGCATTACCGGTTTTGCTCAAATGGTGGGAGTGCTGAAGAAGTTAGCCGCTGAGTTATGCCAGGGACGCCTCGTCTTTACCCTGGAGGGTGGGTATAACCTTCAGGTAGCTGCTTCTTCGGTGAAGGCTACATTCGATGTGCTTATGGGTAAACCTGAGATAGTTGACCCTTTAGGAAAGTCACCGAGAGGAAAAGTCGGGGGATTCGAGGAGCATGTTAACATAATAAAAAAGGTGCATCATTTATCTGAGTGCTAAACCAAAATCCAGAAGAATAGATCCCCTGCACCTTAATCCTCTCACATCAAGGGAGAGGTGAGATTGCTTCGCTGCGCTCGCAATGACATTGCTGATAGCTGTTGACTGATAACTGATGGCTTGTTAGGCCCTTTTCTTAGCAAAGGGTAGAAGTTCACTCCACTCTCCTTTCTCCCAGACCACCAGGAGGGGGCTGGCAATGAATAAAGAGCTGTAAGTGCCAGCAAGTAAGCCAAGAAGTAGTACAAGAACAAAGTTATGGATTGTTGTTCCGCCGAAGAGGAAAAGGGCCAATATTACACAAAGAGTGGTTAGGGAGGTGTTCAGCGAGCGCCCCAGAGTTTCCAGGAGGCTGGAGTTTACCGTTACTGCAAAGTCGCGGCTGATGCCTTTAGACATATTTTCCCGTATGCGGTCGAAAACAACAACGGTGTTGTTGATACTGTAGCCTACAACTGTCAGCAGTCCGGTGATGAACATAGCATCAACCTCTACGTTAGCTGCCTTGCCCAGGATGGAGAAAATGCCTGCCACTATGAGTACGTCGTGAATTAAGGCAATTATGGCGCAGGTGCTCCAGCGGAAAGGTTTAGGCATGCGGCGGAATGCCCAGGTGATATAAAGCAGCATAGCTACAGCAGCTATTATCACAGCGATGCCGGCATTGCTCGCTGTCTCAGCAGCGATAATTGGGGACATCTCAAGGGGAACAGAAATTTTCACATCCCTGTTGAAAACCGCTTCTAGCCTGTCTCTCAACTCGTTTACTTCTGGCGGTGATATAAACTTCATACGAATGAGGAAGTTGCGACTGTCTTTTTGAAATTGAATTATTGCTTCAGGATGTCCGAATTCTGTTACTTCCTGGCGCAATTGACTCTGGAGTTGGGTGGCTTCGCGTTGCTCCACCTGGGGAGTAAAATTGATGGTCATAGATGTGCCGCCGGAGAAGTCGATCCCGGGCTGCAATTTAAACGCAGCCAGTGAGATTATGGATACCATTATCGCTGTAGCTGAGATAAGGAAAAACCACCGTTTCCTGCCCACAAAGTCAATCATGTCTTTACTCCATATGCTGCTGGATTGGTAGTCAATCGGCTGGCTATAATGAGCCTGAGGAAAGTTCGGGTGATAACGATGGCGGTGAGCATGCTTAGAGCCACACCAATAAATAAAGTTATGGCAAAGCCACTAACCATAGAGGCATGGAAGGTAGCACTGGTACCAAGCCAGATAAGGACGGCACAAGCAATAAAGGTGGTAATATTGCTATCACGAATAGCTGTCCAGGCACGATTAAACCCAGCCTCTACTGCAGCACCTAAAGTACGACCGGTTCGTAGCTCCTCCTTCATCCTCTCGAAAATAAGAACATTGGCATCCACTGCCATACCTAAGGACAAAATGGCACCAGCGATACCAGACAAAGTCAGGGTTATAGGGAAGGCGCTGAAGATGGCTAACAGGAAGACGCCGTAAATCCCGAGGCTGATACAGGCTATTAAACCGGGTAGGCGATAGTAAATAAGCATAAACAGGAGGAGCAATATAATCCCGATTATTGCCGCTTGCTTGCTTTTCTGAATGGAGTCAGCCCCCAGGGTAGGGTCTACATTCTCCTGCCCAATAATCTCTAGGGGAACATCCAGAGCGCCAGAGTTAAGCTGGATAGCCAGGGTTTCAGCTCCGGCCATGGTGAAATTGCCTTCGATTTGCGCAGGCGTCCCAGCTCTAATAACGGTCTGGACTATCGGCGACGAGATTATCTCATTGTCCAGAAAGCTAGCCAGAGGCTTGTT
>CAZILT010000086.1:0-8921 GCA_964540185.1 uncultured Dehalococcoidales bacterium | reverse complement strand
GTCTTTGACCAAGTGCAGACGGGGCTGAGCTTTACAATCAAAAACTATGTATAGCCAGTAATCTTGCCTGAGGCGTTCTGCAGTCTTGTACTCATTGCTAGTCAGTCCCACAATGCCTACACCGGCACGACCTTTCACCTCAATAAATCGAATCGAGCCGCTGTCTGGATGTCTGGAGAGTATGTCAAAGCCCTGATCTTTGCCAGAAACGTCTTCAGGAAGCCAGCCGCGGTCATTCTCGTAGCGCATCGCCTCCGCCATAGCAACCCTTTCCACTTCTTCATCCTTAATCATAAAACTATGGTATGCACGTTCGGGGTGCGGAATAACCAGAGCACTACCAATGTAAGTCAGGGCGCTAAGAGTGAGCTGTTTGTCCTGTTCGAGCTCTCGGCGGCGTCTCTCCAGCCGTCCGTTGGGGTATCGAGACTATCATCGGTTTGCTTGTGCCACTCTGATAGGCATATAATAAACCGCTCGAACTTGTGGCCTTCGCATGGTTTTGCTTATGCTGTTAACCGCATTCCATGAAGCTGCGAAAAAGGAGGAGTACACCAAGGTCGAATATCATGAATTCATATAAACCAGACAAAATACGCAACGTTGTGTTGTTATCACATTATGGTGCTGGTAAGACTTCGCTTGCTGAATCGATGCTTTTTAACTCAGGGGCCATCAAGCGACTAGGCAGCGTGGATAATGGCACTACCACTTCGGATTATGACCCCGGCGAGATAGACCACCACATGAGCATCAATCTATCCCTCCTTTCCCACGAAGGGAATGGGAATATGTTGAATCTTATCGATACTCCTGGCTATGCCGACTTCGCTGGCGAGGTTAGGGCTGCTTTGCGCGTTTGTGAAGGGGCAGTAATTGTGATTTGTGCTGCTTCTGGTGTGGAGGTGGGTACTGAGCAAGTATGGGATTACACAGAGGAGATGAAACTGCCTCGCTTAATTTTCATCAATAAAATGGACAGAGATAATGCCAACTTTTTCCAAACCGTAGAGCAGATCCAAGCGACATTGGCAAAAAGATGCCTGCCTGTTCAGCTACCTATAGGCGCACAAGAGGATTTGCAGGGTATTGTAGATTTGGCGACTATGAAAGCTTACTCTGCTACCCCATCAAGGGAGATAGATTTGCCATCCTCGCTTTTAGAACAGGCAAAGTCCTGCAGGGAGAAACTGGTGGAGACCGTGGTTGAAGTTGATGATAAGCTCATCACCAAGTACCTGGACGGTGAAGACATAAGCAATGAAGAAATCGTTGGGGCTATAAAGCAGGCCACCATACAAGGCAAGGTAGTGCCTATCTTTGCTGGTTCCGCGCTGCATAACGTGGGCATTAGCTCTCTCTTTGATGCTATTTGTAACTATCTGCCTTCGCCTGAGGAAAGAGGCGCTGTTATGGCTATGAACTCACCTACCGGTGATAAGAAGGAGGTTAAACCGGATACAGGAGCACCATTAAGCAGCCTTGTTTTTAAGACCACCGCTGACCCGTTTACAGGCAAGATTAGCTATTTCCGCGTTTACTCCGGTGCTATTTTCAGTAATTCCCAGGTTTGGAATGCCAATAGAACCAGTATGGAGCGCATTGGCCAACTTTTTACTATACTGGGGAAAAACCAGCAGCCCGTGGAGCAGCTAACCGCCGGTGATATCGGAGGAGTAGCTAAACTAAGCCTGACTACCACAGGAGACGCTCTTTGTGCCCAGGAGCACCCGGTAACCTTTGAAGGCATTGATTTTCCCACAGCAAATCTTAGAATGGCGATTCAGCCCCAGACGAAGGCTGATTTGGACAAGCTGGGCACAGTGTTGCCCAGAATTTGTGAGGAAGACCCATCTCTCAAGGTACATCGCGATTCCGATACTGGTGAGACCATCATCTCCGGGATTGGCGACAGTCATTTGGAGATGGTTAAAGAGAGAATGAGCCGCAAATTTGGCGTAGAGGTGAAGTTAGAGCTACCGAAGATTCCCTATAAGGAGACTATCACAGTGCCGACTAAAGCTGAATATAAGCATAAGAAACAGTCCGGGGGGCATGGTCAATATGGACATGTCTTTCTGGAGCTGGAGCCATTACCCCGAGGCAGTGGCTTTGAGTTCAAAGGGAAAATCGTTGGTGGGGCAATTCCCAAGAACTATATCCCATCAGTAGAAAAGGGAGTCAATGAGGCAAAGAGCGAAGGCATTTTAGCCGCTTATCCTGTAAATGATGTGAGGGTGACCCTCTATGATGGTAGCTTTCACCCGGTAGACTCTTCAGATATTGCCTTCAAAATCGCTGGAGCGCAAGCCTTAAAGAAAGGACTCTCACAAGGACAGCCTGTGTTGCTTGAGCCGATAATGGATGTTGACATAACCGTTCCTGAGCAATATACCGGAGATATTATAGGGGATCTTAATACTAAAAGGGGGCGTGTACTTGGGATGACCCCCCAAGGGAATGGTACTCTTATTCAGGCCCAGGCACCATGTGCAGAATTACTTCGCTACGCTATAGGCCTGAGGTCGATAACACAGGGGCGTGGTACCTTTACCATGAAATTTAGCCACTATGAGGAGGTGCCAGCCCATATCAGCCAGAAAATCGTCGCTGAGAGAGCTTAACAGCCTGTTTATAATGCCTGTATATAGCTTCCCGACTATAGCGAACTAGATAGCCTTTGTAAAGCAGCGTTGAGTCTAGCAAGACATTTCTCTTTGCCCAATACTGCCATGGTTTGAAATAATGGTGGTGCCGCGGTGCGACCTGTGGTGGCCGTTCGTAATAGGCTAAAGAACTTCCCTGTGCTCAAGTTTAACTCCGCGGCCAGTGGGCGCAGTATGTCTTCCAGCGAGCCAGCATTCCAGGGCTTCACTGCCTCCAGCCTCAGCAGGGCAATTTCGATAGCGTAGCTGGCTGACGCAGCATCCAACCCATCGCTTAGAAGTAAGTCCGTATCGTATTTCAACTCATTGAGGAAGAAGAAGTCAGCGAGTTGAGGAACCTCGGCAAAGGTTTTAGCACGCTCTTGAATCAAGGGCATAATGTGACTGATGTAATCCTTATCCAGCGGGAGTTTCACCAAAGGGGATAGATCCCTATCCAAAAAAGGGGTAGCTAGCTGAATGAATTCCTCCGAACTTAGTTGTCTTATATAAACCCCATTCATCCAATCTAACTTGCGTTTATCAAAGATAGCTGCAGTTTTGCTTACTCTTCCCAGGGAGAAATGTTTTATCAGTTCTTGGCGGCTTAGCAACTCAGTCCTGTCGTCCAGTGACCAACCTAGCAGCGTCAGAAAGTTAACCATTGCCTGCGGAAGGTAACCTTGTTCTTTGTACTCAGTGATAGTGGTAGCACCATGCCGTTTGGAGAGTTTAGACCTGTCAGGCCCGAGTATCATAGGTAGGTGGGCAAATTCTGGGGGTTCCCACCCTAAAGCTTGATAAAGCAGCATGTGGCGGGGGGTGCTGGAGAGCCATTCATCAGCCCTGAGGATATGGGAAATGGCCATTAAATGGTCATCTACTATATTGGCCAGATGATATGTTGGGTAACCGTCGGATTTCAGCAGGATGAAATCATCTAGAGTACTATTCTTGAAAGTTAATTGCCCACGAATTAAATCGTGAAAGGCGGTTTCACCCTCAAGCGGTGCTTTGAAGCGAACTACAGGGGTAATGCCGCCTGCCTCTAACTGAGCTTTCTCCTGCTGTGTCAAATAGCGGCAGTGGCCATCATATTTAGGTGGTTGTTTTCGCCTCATCTGCTCCTGGCGCATCGCCTCTAGCCGCTGTGGAGAGCAGTAACATAGATAAGCATAGCCACTTTTAACTAATTTATCTGCGACTTCGTAGTAGAGATGCAATCTCTGTGATTGGAAGTAGGGGCCCTCATCCCAATCCAGGCCAAGCCAACGCAGGCTATCCAGTATGGCATCCACCGCTCCCGCTACCTTGCGGGTGACATCAGTGTCTTCAATACGCAGGATAAACTTACCATTATGATGACGGGCAAAAAGCCAGTTGAATAGAGCTGTTCTGATATTGCCTAGATGAGGGTATCCCGTGGGGCTAGGCGCAAAGCGGACTCTAACTGTTGTTTTTGATTCGGGCTCCATAATCATACATTATGGCACACCCAGGCCTGATAATATATCATCGGGAGGGTAAGGGAGGTAACCTTAAAAGAGTGCTATTTAGAAAGGACTCGTTGTAAATCTTTTAGTTGCTCTAAGTGTTTTTTCAGTCTCTGGATAAGTTGCTCAGCCTGTCTCAATGCATCCTCAGTGTCTTCTATCTCAGTAGCTATCTCAAACAAGACCTGGTTTTGCCGTTCAGTCAAATCAGTTTCGAAGTGAGCAATATCCTCCATTCCAAGCTCACTCATCAGGTGGGACAAAAGCGAGCCTTCCTTTTTTGTTTGTTCTCCATCAAGTTGTCCAAAAGATTTCAAGTTACTAATTCCTTTCTGCCTCGATTTTGAGTTGCAATATAGCATATCCCCGTGCCGTTACACAAGCTCTTCAGACATTATGAGCACATAACTCCAAGACTTGCTCTAAATCCGGTGGCAGAGGACAGGTGAATTCCTGATACTTGTTGTTTGATGGCAGGCGAAGACCAAGGCGGTAGGCATGGATGAATTGCCTTTTGACACACGCTGCTATAACTTCATGGCTACATTTTGTTCCATAAACAAGGTCACCAACCACAGGATAACCAATGGCTGATAAATGTACCCTGATCTGATGTGTACGCCCAGTTCTAGGGGTAACATCGAGCAAAGTATAATTATTCAAGTATTTTTTAACTCGATATTGCGTGATAGCCTCCTTCCCTGCTTCCACAATCGCCATTCGCTTACGGGCATGGGGGTCACGCCCGATAGCTGCCTCTATTACTCCTTGCCCCGGGGATAGTCTTCCTCTGACTAGGACAAGGTAGCCCTTTGTTACAGTATGGTTTTTGAACTGATTGACTAGGTACTCTCGGGCGTAGTCATTTTTGGCGATGATTATGAGCCCTGATGTGTCCTTATCCAGCCTATGGACTATGCCAGGGCGCATTAAGTCGCTACTCACGGCTAAATTTGGGCAGTGAGCCAAAACAGCATTGACCAGAGTATGATCGGGGTGTCCTGGAGCTGGATAAACAACCAACCCAGCCGGTTTATCTATAACTAGAATATCCTTATCTTCATAAACCACAGTCAGGGAGGTTGGCTCAACTATGGGGCGAATAGGAGGCGGAAAGTTAATTGTTATTTTATCGCTACCATTTAACCTCTGGCTTGTCTTTGCACTCTCCTCATTAACTAAGATATAACCTTGTCCAACGAGCTTCTGTATATAACATCGAGAAAATTGAGGAAGCGCCTGAGCTACATACCTGTCCAGACGCATGCCTGATACAGGAACGCTAAGCTGGATTGTATTAATTTCTGATTTTGCGGTTGTGTTCACGTGCCCTTCCAAGTAACGCTGATCGAATCAAGAAATAAGCCAGCGCCGCTGTGCCTATTACTATGGCAGCATCAGCGAAGTTAAAAGCCGGCCAGTGGAAATTACCCCACAGGCGAATGTCAATAAAGTCGGTTACAAAACCAAGGCGAAGACGATCCATCAAGTTACCAGCAGCACCACCCAAAATCAAGCCAGCAGCCACAGTGCTTAAAGTGGTAGCTGAAGGCAGATAACGAAAGAGCAGCAAGACAATAATAAAACTAGCTATAGTGATGCCGATAATGAGGGCAGCCTGGTTGGCCAGCAAACCAAAAACAGCTCCAGTGTTAGTCACATAGGTTAGTCGTAAAAAACCACTCTCGGGGAATGATTCCCCCGGTATTAGATTAGCTCTAATCCATGATTTGCTCAACTGGTCGAAGGCAATTAATAGAGCGGCGACAACTAGAGATAATCCTGCCTGCTTCTTACCTCGCCCCTTTTGCATCCTTTGCCTGACGTGCCTTGCATTTCAAGCACAATCTTGCCTGAGGCAATGCCTCAAGACGCTCCTGCTCTATTGGCTGCCCACAGAGGTCACATAGCCCGTAAGTGCCAGCTTCATATTTTTCTAGGGCATGCTCTATTTTGGCAAGTGTGTCACTTATATTTCTTTCCGAAGCTAATCTTCTCTCCCACTCAAGTGTCTCGCTTGCCTCTTCCTCCCTTTTGCCAAAGGGGCTGCCCTCTCGCCTCTCCCCTCGTGGCTGCCCATAAGCCTTCAACTGCTCTAGCCTTAGTGTTAGCTGTTTTTTTTCTTCCTTTAACCGCTCATATACCTTACTATAGTTAGCCATTTCACCAACCTCACCTTTATTGATATAACCAAGCTATTCTAGCCCACCCTATGCTTCAAAGCAAACTGGTCAAGCATTATCCGGAGTTGGCGGATGGTAACTATCGCTTGCCCCCGCCAGTGATTGTTAGCAAAAATGAAGGTCTTATCTGCTAAGCTGTTCAGCTTATCTATTCTAGGCAGCCATTCTTTGATTTCCTCATCCGAATAAGTATAGTCGTATCTCTCATAGGCATGCTCATGCTGCCACCACTTGCTAGCATTCCGCCCATGGAAGCGTATGTAGGCAATGTTACTGGTTACTTCAGCCACAGGCGGTAAAAGTCTGGGCAGAGGTGGTTCATCAACACAGCAAAACCCAATGTTACCCTGGTGTAGCCAGTCGAATATCTCCCGCCTTAGCCATTGGATGTTACGGAATTCAACAACCAAGGGCAAGCCATTGAGTTGTTGCCTAACAAGCTCCAGGTAATCCTGATTTTGGCGATTAAAACTGAAGCTATAGGGAAACTGAGCCAGTATGCAACCCAGCTTGCCAGAGACAATAAAAGGCTGAAGCATCCGGGAGAAGGCAACAAATATGTCATTATTCTCTTGGCGCTGATGAGTCATTCCTTGATTAGCTTTAATCGAGAAAAGGAATCCCTCCCCTGTTTTGCTAATCATGCTCTCTAAGGTGGAAAGCTTGGGCAAGGCATAGAAAGTAGAATTTATCTCCACAGCATTAAATTCCCGGGCATAGTAACTAAGCCACTCTTTTCGCGGCATACTTCGGGGATAGAAATTGCCTACCCAGTCATCGTAGCTGAATCCTGAGGTGCCACAGTAAATCATAAGCGCAGTATAGCAAGGTTGCTAATAAAGAAACAGAATCCCAGTTAGCTTAACAGACTTATAGGTTCAGCTTATCTCCACCCGCTCGGGGTAGTCAGGCCTTTCTAAACTTCGTGGAACTCGCCTTCTACTGTACCTCCTTCTTCGCCGTGTTTCTTGCCGCCAGGACCCTGCTCACCACCAGGCGGTGGTGGCGCACCCGGTTGTTGGTAAACGGAAGCCCCAACTTTCTGCATGGCTTGTGATAACTCCTGCATCGCGTTCCGAATGGAGTTGACATCCTTGCCCTGAAGTGCTGAACGCACGGCAGCTATTTTGCCTTCTATTTCCTGCTTCACATCAGCAGGTATCTTATCCCCATAATCTCGGAGTGTTTTCTCAGCGGTATAAGCCAAGCTGTCGGCAGAATTGCGCGTCTCCACTTCCTCCTTGCGTTTGGCGTCTTCAGCGGCGGAGCTTTCAGCATCCCGCTTCATCTTCTCCACCTCTTCCTTGCTAAGCCCGCTGGAATCAGTGATAGTGATCTTTTGTTCTTTGCCCGTCCCCTTATCGCGAGCACTGACATTAAGGATACCATTGGCATCCATATCGAAGGTCACCTCGACTTGAGGCATGCCCCTCGGTGCTGGCAAAATACCATCAAGCATAAAGCGCCCTAAGGTTCGATTATCTGCTGCCATGGGGCGCTCCCCTTGAAGCACGTGAATTTCCACGCTGGGCTGGTTATCACTAGCCGTGCTAAAAATCTGACTCTTGGAGGTAGGAATAGTGGTATTGCGAGGAATAAGAGGGGTAGCTACCCCTCCTAAGGTCTCTATTCCCAAGGTGAGTGGGGTAACATCAAGGAGGAGAATCTCTCCCACCTCGCCCTTAAGCACCCCAGCCTGAATAGCAGCACCCAGGGCTACTGCCTCATCGGGATTGATTCCTTTTACCGGCTCTCTACCAAAGAATTGTCTTAAAGTTTCTTGCACCTTGGGCATTCTTGTCTGACCACCGACGAGAATGACCTCATTAATTTGGGCTGCTGTGAGACCGGCATCAGTTAAAGCTTGCCGGCAAGGGCCAAGACTGCTCTCTATCAAGTCCGCTGATAACTGCTCCAGCTTAGCTCGGGAGAGCATCATGCTAAGGTGCTTGGGGCCAGTGGCATCAGCGGTGATAAAAGGAAGGTTTATCTCCGTTTGAGCCACAGTAGATAGTTCTTTCTTCGCCTTTTCCGCAGCATCTTTTATGCGCTGCAGTGCCATTCTATCTTGCCTTAAGTCAATGCCTTGCTCTTTCTTGAACTCATCGCATACCCAATCCATAATCCTCTGGTCGATATCATCACCACCGAGGTGGGTATCACCATTAGTTGCCTTAACCTGGAATGTGCCCTCTCCTAAGTCCAGGATAGAAATATCAAAGGTGCCACCACCCAGGTCATAAACGGCAATGGTCTCCTCCTTTTTCTTATCCATTCCATAGGCCAATGATGATGCCGTAGGCTCGTTGATAATGCGCAAGACATTGAGCCCGGCTATAGCGCCAGCGTCTTTAGTTGCCTGCCGCTGGCTGTCATTAAAGTAAGCAGGTACGGTAACCACGGCGTCGGTAACTTTTTCCCCAAGGTAAGCTTCAGCGTCAGTCTTCAACTTCTGCAGTATCATAGCTGATATTTCCTGAGGGCTATACTCCCTACCACCCATTACTACTCGGCAATCGCCATTGGGAGACTCAGTAATCTTATATGGTAGCCGCTTAATATCATGCTGGACTGCATCAGATTTGAACTTGCGCCCGATG
>CAZILT010000085.1:0-2105 GCA_964540185.1 uncultured Dehalococcoidales bacterium | reverse complement strand
ATTTCTATCGCACAGAGCGAATAAGGGAAGTATGCCAATAGCGGCGTGCTCGCAGGCGTGCAGGCCACCATGGAAATCAAGCCCGGCTGTAGCTATCCTATCAATCGCTTTTTGGGGTAAATCAAACCACAAAGCCTTGGTAAAGAAGCTTTGAGGTGGTAAATCAAGGGGTTCCTCTCCGATGACTTCCTCGGTGAACTGTCTTTTTCTCTTAAAGCCAATTACCGTGGTGGTAACATCGACATCTCCTAAATAGACCTTCACCCCCTGGTAGCCTTTTTCTTTAACCTTTTTTACCACTCGGATGTCAGTTATTTCTTTAGCCTGAGTGTAGTAATTGACCGAAGCTGGCACTGCTGCAGCGATGTGTTTAGCCAGATTGAGCTCGGTTATAAGGTAAGATTCTCCCTGGTGAAGATAGATAGCACCTGGGTGTATTTGGGGAAAGGCAAAGCTGGCCTCTACGGTCTCCAGTAAACATCCCTGGGAAACATCAATGATGGCATAGTTTTGACCCGATGTTGCCCTTATATTTACATCCTGAGCGGGGTATGTGACCGCAGGAGAAGGATACCATCTCCCCTGGAGTTTCCTTAACTTTCCTTCCTGTTCTAATTCAGCTAGTACAACGTCAATGTCAGCAGCGAAGAATTCCTTATCCTTCTCACCCAGGGGCTTCTCCCAGGCGGCACAGAGGAGGTGAGGCTTTAAAATATATGGATTGTCAGGATTGATTAAGGCATTGTCGAAGTTTTTGCTAAAAAAGAAATCCGGGTTGTGCATCAAGTACTGGTCAAGCGGGTTATCTTGAGCGATAAGGAAGCTCAACGAGCTGCCCGTGCTTCGCCCGCTGCGCCCCGCCTGCTGCCAGGCGCTGGCAATGCTGCCGGGATAGCCAGTAAGCACTGTGGCATCTAAGTCGCCAATATCTATACCCAATTCCAGAGCAGTCGTGGCTACTAAGCCGAGGAATTCACCGTCAAGGAACTGACGCTCAATTTGATGTCTATCCTCGGGAAGATAGCCTGCTCGATAAGGGCTGATTTTATCACGCAGCGGAGGAAGCAACTGTTCTTGAGTATAAAGGTAAATAAGTTCAGTTAGCCTGCGAGTTCGGGCAAAAACCAGGCTACGAATGTTTTTCTGCATTAGCTGGTGGAAAAGGAAAGCGGCCTCGCTATTGGGACTGCGCCGACTGCTGTTAGCCTTATCGATGGTAGGCGGGTTCCAGAAGGCGAAATACTTTTCACCGTGCGGTGACCCATCCTCAGTAATAGCCTCAAAAGGCAGACCAACTAAATTCTGGGCATGCTCTCTGGGATTGGCAATGGTTGCTGAACAGCAGATGAATTGGAGATTAGAGCCATAAAAGGTGCAAAGCCGCCGTAACCTGCGCACAACATTGGCCATGTGAGAACCGAAAACGCCCCGGTAAATATGGGCCTCATCAATCACTACATACTTAAGCTTGCGCAGCAATCTGGACCATGACTGGTGATTGGGCAAAACAGCGAAATGGAGCATATCCGGGTTGGTAAGTATTACCCTGGCTCGCCTTTTAATATTAGGTCTTTCAGCCTGTGGGGTGTCACCATCAAAGGTAGCCACAGCTTCTCTGGGGAGGAGCTGTGGGCAGGCAAGTTCCTTCAGGCTGCGCAGTTGGTCTTGGGCGAGAGCCTTGGTGGGGAAAATATAGATGGCGTGGCTATTCTTATCATCTAAAATTGCCTCCAGCGTTGCCAGTTGATAGCACAAAGTCTTACCGCTGGCGGCGGGAGTAGATGCTATGATGTTCTTCCCGGCAAAAATAGCATTCAGTGCCTCCACCTGATGGCTGTATAAAGCAGACATACCCAAAGATTCGAGGCGTGCCTGAAGGACAGGATGAAGGGGCTTACTTAATTTGCCAAAGATTGCCTTCTGAGAACGGATATGCTCGGTGTGGACGATCTGCTGTTTATAGTCAGGTAGGGTGGCCAGGTAATGAAGAAAAGCAGCAGCATCCATTAATTTACTCAAAAGGCGGGGAAAACCTCTACTTCGGAACTGACTATCTCCAGGTCAGGGTAGTTCTGAATGATGAACCTTATCACATTAGCTAAAGT
>CAZILT010000084.1:0-2297 GCA_964540185.1 uncultured Dehalococcoidales bacterium | reverse complement strand
GGCGTGGATGGAGTAGTGTGGATTGGACATGGCCGCTCTAAAGCCCCTCAACTAGCTGAGGCCATTCGCCAGGCAAAGCTGGCAGTGGAAGCAAACCTGATACAGGAGCTGAAAGTGGAACTAGCAAAGCTGAGGAATGAATGTTAGAATTTTAGGGAAGCATAACTCGAGTCCACCAAGACAAAATTTATGATAAAAGTTATAATATCGGAGGTGAGTTATGACAGTAGCAGTAATTGTTTCCAGTAGCTCTTGCATTACAAAGGAAGTAGCAGAGGCTTATCACATTCGCCTTATCCCGTTGCATTTGGTGTGGGGCAGGAAGGAATATGCTGATTGGGTAGACATGACTCCAGAGGAATTCTACGCTCGCATAAAGACAGAGCCAGTGGAAACTTGGCCTACTACCAGCGGCTCTGTTCAAGGGGAGTTCCTCAATGCATTTGAAGAGTTACGTGGCAAGGTTGATGGCGTGGCTGCCATTACTCTCAGCCCCAATACTCCTTCAGCAGGTTACCGCTCAGCTATAATGGCAAAGGATATGGTTGAAGGCCTCCCCATAGAGGTGGTTGATTCTCATCGCGTGGTGACAGCTGAAGGGCTGGTAGCCACTGCTGCTGCCCAAGCTGCCAATGCTGGTGCCAGCCTAGAAGAGGTAGTCAAGGCAGCCCAGAGCGTTATTCCCAAAATAAATATCTTCTTTAATGTAGGCTCGATAAGTTATTTCCTGAGGCTTGGGCGTATTCGTGAATCAGCGGTAGACCGAGGTGATAGGGAGGACAGTCACATTATCACCATCCAGGAAGATGGCAAGATTACGCCGTTTGAGAAATATCCCACCCGGGAAGAGGCACGTCGTCGCCTCAAGGAGTTGGTGAAGGAGAGGGCAAGAAAAGATACCCCACTTCATGTCGGGCTGTTCCACGCTGCGGCAAGGGAGGAGGCCGAAGAGTTCAAGAAATGGATAGGCTCCCAATATAACTGTGCTGAACTGTGGATAGGAGAAGCCCCTCCGGTAATAGCAATTCACGTGAGCCCAGAATCACTGGGCGTTGCTTTCTATAACGAATAAGCCTGGAGGTGCTATATGGCGGTAAAGGAAAGAGCGCTTGATGGGCAGGACCTGAAAAAAGCATTTGAGAGCGCCAAATCATATCTGGAGGAACACATAGATGAAATCAACACCTTGAATGTCTTCCCCGTTCCTGATGGCGATACCGGTATAAACATGTACCTGACTATGGAGTCAGCGGTTAAAGCTATTGAGAAGTCAGATGATACATCTGCAGCCGCTGTCTCTGCTACAGTAGCCAGAGGAGCTCTATTGGGAGCCAGGGGAAACTCCGGCGTTATTCTGTCGCAAATACTGAAGGGCATAGCCAAAGGGCTAGAAGGGAAAAAAACATTTTCCTTCCATGATTTCGCCAGTTCCCTCCATATCGCCTCAGAACAGGCATATAGAGTGGTGGCCGATCCCGTGGAGGGGACCATACTCACCGTTATCAGGGAAGCCTCTGAGACAGCCGCCAGAACGGCTAAAAGGGGCGGCAGCTTTACTCGTGCCATAGGCTCTGTAGTATCACAGGCAAAGAAGACAGTGAAGAGGACGCCAGAGATGCTCCCTGTACTGAAAGAGGCTGGAGTAGTAGATGCTGGAGGCAAGGGCTTATATTATGTTTTTAAAGGGATGGAAGGCGCTATCTGTAGAAAACGAGTTCACCCTAAGGCTAAGAAAGCTCCCTCTCAAGTGCCCTCTGCCAAGGAGAAGGAGAGAGTCTATGGTTTTGATGTCCAGTTCATGATACAGGGCAAAAACTTACCATTGGAGGAAATAAGAAACAAAGTGGCGGCATCTGGTGAATGTCCTCTGGCAGTTGGCGACGAGAATCTCATAAGGGTCCACGTACATACTCCCTATCCCGACGATATACTGAATTATGCCCGCAGCAAAGGGACGCTGATAGATGTGGTAGTTGAAGATATGGACTTGCAAGTTCAGCAAAAGATGAGGAATGAAAGCGCCAAGCAATGAGCGAGACATCCAAAAGAAGGGTGGTCGTTAGCGGCGTTGGCGCTGTTACTCCTCTGGCTATTGGTGCCGAGCAATCGTGGAAAGCGTTATGTCAGGGTAAATCAGGAGTAGCCAGAATCACCAAGTTTGACCCTGCCGATTTTAAGACACAGATTGCTGCCGAACTTAAGGAATTCCATCCTGAGGACTTTCTGGATAAGAAAAAAATAAGAAGGACTGACCCTTTTATTCACTATGCGCTAGCGGCAGCACACATGGCATTGGA
>CAZILT010000083.1:0-12581 GCA_964540185.1 uncultured Dehalococcoidales bacterium | reverse complement strand
CCGGCAAACTGGAGCTGTTCCTTCTGCCCGTAAAGCTAATTCTTGGCCGCTCCTATCCTCAAAGATATACATTTCCTTGTCAACAAGGTCTGTTCCTCCGGTTATGGTGTGGGCAAAGAGTTGAGAATCTTCAAAAATGGGTGTGGTCAGGGGTTGATAGCCATAAAGCTGGCATAAGGCAGTGGCTTTTTCCTCTATATACTTCCGGTAAGCTTGCTCCTGTGGCAAGATATCTGCTGTCCCTCGGGGCGCTTTATACAACACTTTCTCCTTGTTGAAACATATAAGTCAGTAATTTCCCTAATTAGTTTACCACAAAGCTTGGTTAATGGTGCGCACTATCAGGGCTCAAAGTTAACGCCGGAGGACAAATACAAGCGCAAATAGATGGAGCGTAGCTAAAAAGAAGGCCTCTTACTAGGGGATACCAGGCACGCGCACGCTGTATGCCGCAGCCGCTACATAAATAGGGGTAACTACGGCTTAATGTTTAACTTGATATTTAGCCTTTCCCTCTTGATAGAGGTCATTGCCATAGATGTCGTTTATCACTGTGGCGGGGAAATCTTCTACTTCCAGGCGGCGGAGTGCTTCGGCTCCAAGGTCCTCATAGGCTATCACTTCTGCCTTCTTGATGCTAGTGGAAATGAGGGCACCGGCGCCACCTATAGCACCCAAATATACCGCCTTATATTTCTTAATAGCGTCTTTCACTGCTTGGGAGCGGGCGCCTTTACCAATCATCCCTTTAAGCCCTGCGGCTATCAATCTAGGCGAGTAGCTATCCATACGGTAACTGGTAGTGGGGCCAGCAGCCCCAATTGGCCTCCCTGGCCTGGCAGGGGAAGGGCCCATAAAGTATATTGTCTGGCCACTTAGGTCTACTGGCAGAGATTTCCCCTGATCTAAAGCCTCAACTAGCCTCTTGTGGGCAGCATCACGACCAACATACATAACACCGGTGAGCAGGAGCTCGTCACCTGCTCTGAGGTCTTGCAAGGTCTCGTTGGTTAGTGGGAGCATAACTTTTTTGGGCATCATTGCTGTCTCCGGCTGCATTGCGGGCGACCGACTTTTCTCCTTCCTTCAGAGAATTGCTTCTTTGTACCTGGCACTGTGACATTGGAAATTAATTGCCACCGGCAGGCCGGCGATGTGGGTAGGGAAAACTTCAATGTGGACTGCCAGGGCGGTGATTTTGCCTCCATATCCCATAGCACCTATGCCCAGGTTGTTAACTTGCTGTAAGATTTCCTCCTCTAGCTGTGCAACTTCAACATCCGGGTTTGGCTGTCCCACTTTGCGCAGAACCGCCTTTTTAGCTAGCGCCATGCACTTTTCTGCCGTTCCCCCTATGCCCACCCCAATGATACCAGGAGGGCAGGGATTACTGCCAGCCTCGGCTACGCAATTTACCACGTAATCTATGATTCCCTGGCGGCCCCTCGTTGGAGGCAGCATTGCCAGGCGACTCATGTTCTCACTGCCAAAGCCCTTGGGCATGGCGGTGATTTTGAGACTGTCGCCAGGCACTATAGTGGTATGAATTATGGCAGGGGTATTATCCCTGGTATTTACCCTGGCAGAGAAAGGTTGCCGCACTATGGATTTGCGCAAATAACCTTTATCATATCCCTGGCGTACCCCCTCATTTACTGCCGCATAGAGGTCACCGCCAGTTATGTGGACTCCTTGCCCCATCTCTAGAAAGACTACCGCTGCTCCAGTGTCCTGGCACAGGGGGATTTCCCCCTTAGCAGCGGTTTCTGCATTCTGCAATATCCTGTCTAGCACATTACGTGCCATGGGAGATTCCTCTTCCTCTCTGGCTTTCTTGATGGCGTCTAGCACGTCTTCTGGAAGATGATAACAAGCCTCCTGGAAAAGGCGAGATACGGTTCCAGTGACATCGCCAGCCTTGATTTTTTTAAGCTCGGTCATTTTTTGCTTTGTCTGCTTGTTTTACTAGCCAATATTCAATGCTGTCCGCCAAAGCCAGCCAGCTGGCCTCTATGATATTAGTTGAACTGCCTACAGTTCTCCAGTGTTCTTGGCTGTCACTGGATTCGATGAGCACCCGCACCTGTGAAGCAGTGCCGGCAGTTTCTTCGAGAATGCGCACTTTATAGTCAGTGAGCGCTACAGCAGTCAAATCAGGATAGAATTGAATCAGGGCTTTTCGCAGGGCCTGATCAAGGGCATTTACTGGCCCATCACCTTCAGCAGCGGTGTGCACTATCCTGTCGCCCACCTTTACCTTGATAGTAGCCTCTGATAGCAGCTCTTCTTTATTGCCATTGCTGGGGGGGCGGCGACGTTTCTCTACCACCACCATGAAGTCTACCAGTTCAAAGGGTGGCTGGTAGCCAGGTCGGGCGCGATGTAGAAGCAAATCAAATGATGCTTCAGCACTGTCATATTGAAAACCCTGCTTCTCCAGTGCCTTGATTTGACTCAACACCTTTTCGATTTCTCTGCCTTTGGGAAGTGGTAATCCACGTTCCCTTGCCTTATAAATTATGTTTGATTTCCCTGACAGCTCGGAAACAATAACCCGAGGGTGATTGCCTACTAGCTTAGGGTCAACATGCTGATAGCTATCTTTCCATCTCATTAAAGCGGAGACATGGACCCCGCCCTTATGGGTAAAGGCATCGGGACCGACATAAGGGAGCCTAGTATAAGGAGGTAAATTAGCTAGCTCTGATACATAACGAGAGATATCAGTAAGTTTGCTTAGTTGCTTGTTGGTGACGCAGTCAATGCCCATCTTGAGCTTCAAGGTTGGTATGACAGAGCAGAGATTGGCATTGCCACAGCGCTCACCATAGCCGTTGATAGTCCCCTGAACCTGAGTAACCCCTGCCTGAATGGCGACTAAAGAGTTAGCCACAGCGAGCCCAGCATCGTCGTGAGCGTGAATGCCGAGAGGGACGGAAGTTATTTGCTGAATGGCTTTAATAGCCTCTACTATTTGCTGAGGTAAAGTGCCGCCGTTAGTATCGCAAGGGACTATACATTTGGCGCCAGCTGTAGTTGCAGTAGCCACTACATCAAGTGCATATTCTGGATTTTCTTTATAACCGTCAAAAAAGTGCTCAGCATCGAAGAAGACCGTTACCCCCTTTGATTTAAGGTAACTAATAGAAACAGCAACCATGTCGAGGTTCTGTTCTAATGTGGTTTCTAAGACTTGAGTTACTTGTTTATCCCAGGCTTTGCCTACAATGGTGACCACCCCGGTTTTAGCCCCCAATAAAGCTTGGATATTGGCATCTTCTTCCACACGACAGCCCGGGCGCATAGTGCTGCTGAAGGCGACTAAGGTTGAATGAGTCAAGTTCAAATCCTGTGCTTTGCCAAAGAACTCAGTATCTTTTGGATTAGAGCCCGGCCAGCCACCTTCAATAAAGTCAATGCCTAGCTCATCCAACTTCTGGGCAATCTTCAGCTTGTCCTCGACGGAAAAGGAAATTCCATCCTGCTGGGCACCGTCTCTCAGAGTTGTGTCATAAAGCTGTATTGTTGACATGGGAAAGTCCTTGTCCCCTTTTTATTCTTTGACTTATTAGCTCACCCATTTCCTTCGTTCCCACTGTAATTTTACCTTCTTCCATGATATCACAAGTTCTGTATCCTTCTTCCAGGGTAGTAATGACAGCATCTTCTATAGCTTGGGCTTCAGTGGGTGAGGCAAAGGAGTGGCGAAGCATCATGGCTACACTCAGGATGGTAGCGATAGGGTTGGCTAAATTTTGCCCTGCTAGACCTGGAGCGCTGCCATGAGTTGGCTCATACAGGCCGAAGGTTTTCCCTTTAGGAATTCCCGCTAAGCTGGCTGAAGGCAGCATGCCCATGGAGCCGGCAAGCATTGAAGCCTCGTCGGTGAGAATGTCTCCAAACATGTTTTCGGTGACTAAGACATCTAAGTCAGCAGGATGCAGAATGAGCTGCATGGCACAGGCGTCTACCAGCATATGCTGTAGTTCAACATCGGGATAATCAGTAGAGGCTTCTATAACAATCTGTCGCCACAATCGAGATGACTGAAGAACATTGGCTTTATCCACTGAAACTAGTTTTTTACGGCGGCTGCGAGCCAATTCAAAACCAACTCTTACTATGCGCTCAATCTCTGCTTCTGAATATACAAGGGTATCAATGGCCTTTCTACCCTCTGAGGTTTGCCATTGTTTTTTTGGCTGACCAAAATAAAGCCCGCCGGTAAGTTCCCTAACTATTACTAAATCAACTCCTTCAATTACATCTGGCTTGAGGGTGGTGGAGTTAACCAGCATGGGTAAAACTTTTACCGGACGCAAATTAGCAAATAATCCCAGCCCCTTTCTCAGAGCTAGAAGACCATCTTCTGGGTGGATTTTGGCCTGAGGGTCATCCCATTTTGGTCCACCAACCGCCCCGAGCAGCACAGCATCGCATTCCTGGCACATATCCAGCGTTTGCTCGCTGAGGGCTGTGCCGACAGTATCTATAGCAATACCGCCTATTAAACCACTATGGAGATGGAATCGATGTCCGAATCTTTCGCTTACAGCCTGTAAGATTTTCGTTGCCTCGGCTATAATTTCAGGACCGATACCATCACCGGGTAAAACCGCTATATCAAATCCCATCTTTGTCTCTCTCTAACTTACTCCTGGTATATGTAATCAATCCTCCAGCGTTGATGATTTCCATCATAAAGGCAGGGTAGCGGTGGGCAGTAAATGTCTTATGTTTGGAAATATTGTTAATCTTGCCGCTGGATAAATCCACTTCTAATATGTCGCCAGTCTCTGTTTCATTTACTGCCTCGGGGCATTCCAGAAGGGGCAGGCCAATATTAATGGCATTGCGGAAGAAGATGCGGGCAAAGCTGTGAGCAATAACGCAGGATATACCACATGCTTTAATAGCCAGAGGGGCATGCTCGCGGGAGGAGCCGCAGCCAAAATTAGTGGTAGCCATTATAATGTCTCCTGGCTTGACTTTAGTGGTGAAGGCAGCATCAATGTCCTCCATGCAGTGCCTGGCTAGTTCCTCAGGTTCAGAAACATTGAGGTAGCGCGCCGGGATAATAGCATCAGTATCGACATTGACGCCAAACTTGTGAACCTTGCCTCTTAGTTGCATTATGTAACTTCCCTGGGATCACCAATTCGACCTAATATGGCACTGGCGGCGGCTACTGCTGGATTAGCTAAGTAGACCTCGGATTGAGGACTTCCCATTCTGCCTACAAAGTTTCGATTGGTGGTAGATAGACAACGCTCGCCGGCAGCTAAAACTCCCATGTGCCCACCAAGACAGGGCCCACAGGTAGGGGTGCTCACTGCCACTCCGGCTTCTATAAAGATTTCTATTAGTCCCTCTCTCAACGCATCAAGGTAAACCTTCTGCGAGCCTGGAATGATGATGCACCTTAATTCGGGATGGATTTGTCTGCCGTTTAATATTTCAGCAGCCGCTCTTAAATCGTCAAGGCGACCATTGGTGCAACTACCAATAAGTACCTGATCTAATTTTATATTACCTACTTGACTTATAGGTTTAGTATTAGAAGGAAGATGGGGGAAGGCTATCTGGGGCTCAATTTTTGCTGCATCATATTCTATGACTTTGAAATATTCAGCATCTTTATCTGTTCGATATATTGAATAAGAATGATTGCCATGCTCCTTCACGTATTTTTCTGTCTTAGCATCTACATTAAAAATGCCAGCTTTAGCGCCAGCCTCAACGGCCATATTTGCTATGGTGAAGCGCCCATCCATTGATAGCTTATCAATTGTCTCCCCAGTGAATTCCATAGCTGAGTAGAGTGCCCCATCAACGCCGATGTCTCCGATGGTATAAAGGATGAGGTCTTTGCCGCTAACCCATTTGGGCAATTTACCGCGGTAAATGAACTTGATAGTCGGTGGCACTTTCATCCATATTTCGCCTGTGGCCATAGCTACAGCAATATCAGTTGATCCCATGCCGGTAGCAAAAGCTCCCAGAGCTCCATAGGTGCAGGTATGAGAATCAGCACCAACAATGACTTGACCAGGTAAGGCGAGCCCCTGCTCGGGTAACAGCACATGCTCGATTCCCATACGGCCTACTTCGAAGTAGAGCAATTCTTGTTCCTTAGCAAATTCCCGCATAAGCTTTGCCTGTTCAGCGGACTTAATATCTTTGTTAGGGCAGAAGTGGTCGGGGACCATGACTACCTTTCCGGGGTTAAAAACCTTGCCCACTCCAAGCTGCTGAAATTCCCTTATAGCTAAGGGTGCCGTGATGTCGTTAGCTAAAGCTAAGTCAACCTCGACATTTATAAAGTCGCCAGGGCTGACTTTTTTATTACCACTGTGGACAGCCAAGATTTTTTCTGCCAGAGTCATTCGGGTTCTCCCATGAAAGAATAGTATTTATTGGCCTTTGGTATATTCCTCCCTAGTTTACAGTGAATTTTGAAATCAGTACCAAGGAGCAAACGCTATAGTAACATATTGCTAACTATCTTGTCTGGGAGGGCAGCAGGCTTGCGTCGGTGCTATTCAATTTGCTTTGGTTTCCTTCTTTGCGGTATTATGAAATCGGTAATATGGACATAAGTTCGCTCATAGCGAAAGCAAGCGAGTACTTGCCTGATGATAGGGTAAATCTGGTTAGAGCAGCAGGTGAATTTGCTGCGCAAGCACATCAAGGACAAGTGCGCAAGTCGGGGGACCCTTATCTGGAACATCCTTTGCAGGTGGCTATGACATTGGCTGATCTTCACCTTGACGCTGACACTTTAGCTGCTGCCTTGCTACACGATATTCCCGAGAATTGTGATATATCACTGGGTGAGATTGATGCTAACTTTGGACCTGAGGTGGCTAAGCTGGTTGATGGTGTTACGAAGCTGAAAAGGCTTACAAGCCGAACAGGGGCAGAGGAGGTTAAGTCGAAGCTTCAAACTGAAAACTTACGCAAAATGTTTATAGCTACGGCAGAAGACCTGCGGGTGGTTTTTATTAAATTGGCTGACAGGCTGCATAATATGCGCACGCTGGGGGCTTTGCCACCAAAGAAGCGTCGTACAATTGCTCAGGAGACTTTAGAGATATATGCTCCCCTGGCACATCGCTTAGGCATATGGAATGTGAAGTGGCAGTTGGAGGATCTGGCATTTCGTTATCTGGAGCCACAGCAATATCGTCAACTTTCTCGTTTGGTGGCTGGAAAACGAGCGGAGCGCGAGGGTTTTGTAACAGAGGTTAGCCAGATAGTAAGTCGGGAATTAGACAAAGCTGGCGTAGAAGCCGAGGTTTTTGGCAGGCCGAAGCACATTTATAGCATCTACCAAAAGATAAGCCGGTATGCTGAGCAGGGTAAGGCTTTTGGCGATATTCATGACCTTTTTGCCTTGCGGGTGTTCGTGAACACAGTTTCAGATTGTTATAAGGCTTTAGGGGCGATTCATAATTTTTGGCATCCTATTACTGAGGAGTTTAACGATTTTATTGCTAATCCTAAGGATAATGGCTATCGCTCCCTGCATACCACAGTAATGTGTGGGGGCACAACTCCACTAGAAATACAAATTAGGACCTACGATATGCATCAAGTTGCTGAGTGTGGGATAGCAGCTCACTGGCATTATAAAGAGGGTGGGAAATCAGGCTTGTCTTTTGGTAACGAAATGCGTTGGCTATATGAGATTAGCCGGTTGAAGGATGAACTTGACAGCGAAGAGTTTGTGCAATCTGTTAGGACGGATGTCCTTACGGACCGAGTATTTGTCTATACGCCCAAAGGCGAGATAAAGGAATTGCCTAAAGTGGCTACTCCTCTAGATTTCGCCTTCTTAATTCATACAGATCTGGGCTACCGTTGTATTGGGGCAAAAGTAAATGGGCGGCTGGTGCCATTAAGTTACACGCTTAATAATGGTGATGTGGTGGAAATCATTGCCGCCAAAACAGAGAAAGGGCCGAGTTTGGATTGGCTTAATCCTGGGCTGGGCTATATTAAAACATCTCACTCTCGAGCCAAAATCAGGCAGTGGTTCAACAAGCAGGAGCGGGATCAGAGCATGGAGGCTGGCAAGCAGCTTTGGGATAAGGAGCTTAAACGCTTAGGCATCGGTGTGGCCAGTGCCGATAAGCTAGCGCAGCAGTTTAACTATAGCAGTGTAGATGATTTTTTTGTTGCCCTCGGTCGGGGTAGCTGTAGCCTTTCTCAGGTGGCACTCAAATTAGGTGCTGATTTGGGGCCGCCTGAGAAAGCGGTGGAAATTTCACCCCGGCGAAAGGTTAGCCTCTCAAGCATCAGAGTATTGGGAGTTGGTGACCTGTCCACTCATTTGGCCAATTGTTGCCATCCCTTGCCTGGTGACAAGATTATTGGTTATATCACCCAGGGGCGTGGCATTACTGTGCATCGTAGTGATTGCCCTAATATCATCAATGAAGTAGAAAAGGAGAGGTTAATCAATGTGACTTGGGGCGATGTGGAGCAAGTTTACCCTGTAGCCATTCAGGTTGAAGCTTGGGATAGAGTTGGCTTAGTTCGGGATATTAGTGCTATCATAGCTGAAGAAGAGGTGAATATTACTGGTGCTAATGTAACTGGTCTTCATGGTGACAACATTACCTCATTGGATTTTACTGTTGAAATTAAAAATACGGCTCAGTTAAGTAGATTACTGTCTAGGATTCAGTCTATATGGAGTGTAATAAATGTAGCAAGGAAAGGAGAGATGAGTGTCGAGCAATAAGGCAGTTAATAAAACAGTTCGGGCAGCAGAAAGGAAAAGGCAGCGAAATCGCCTGATGCGAAGCAGTACCAAGGCTCATATAACCAGGGTAAGGAGTCTTATTAGCGCAGGTGAATTAGAATTGGCTCAGCGGGAGGCAGCGGTGGCCATAGGTGGCATAGATAAAGCTACCAGCAAAGGTATGATTCATAGGAATAAGGGTGCCAGACTCAAATCCCAATTGGCCAGGGAGTTAAACGCTGCCGTTATGCCAGGTCAAAGTTCTGAGCATGGCGAAGGGGAAGCGGAGCAATCTTAAAGAAGCGGAGGTTAATATCGCGTGGCTGCTAAAGTGCTTTCTTTAAAACAGGAACGAATTATTAACTTTATCCGTGAGTATTTGCGCCGTAATGGTTATCCTCCCAGCATTAGGGATATTGCTAAGGGATGCCAGATAAGTTCCACTTCCGTGGTAGCTTATAACTTGAATGGATTGGAGAGGGCAGGGTATATCCGTCATCACAGTGATATATCACGCGGAATTGAGCTTCTAAATGGGGGTGAAGATAGGCAAAAAGTTACCTATATTCCCATAGTGGGGACCATAGCTGCCGGTGAGCCTATTCCAGTACCTGCTTCAGATACAGGAAATATTATTCCTATCGAAGGAGTGGAGGTAAGCGAGGACTTAACGCGGGGCAGGCGAAATATTTACGCCCTTCGGGTGAAAGGGGACTCGATGGTAGATGCTTTGATAAAGGATGGTGACATTGTTCTAATGGATTATGTGAGCAGTGCTGAGGAAGGAGAGATGGTGGCAGTCTGGCTTAAGCGGGAGCAGGAGGTCACACTCAAGAAATTTTTTGCTGAGGCAAATCATATTCGCTTGGAGCCAGCAAATAGTCAGATGAAATCTATCTATACTAGTCCTGATAATGTTGAGATTCAAGGTAGAGTGGTGGCTGTTATCAGGCGTGTGCTATAGGGCGGTAACAGATGTTGTCTCAATTCCAGGAGGTAGGGCAAGCTCTTTTCACCCAGGGGCTTGTCTCTTGTTATAGCGGCAACCTTAGTGTGAGGTTGGAGGAGCGGTTGCTTATTACGCATCGAGGCAGTATATTAGACTCTATTAGGGACGCAGATTTAGTGGAAACTGGCATCGCGAAAAATGATAAAGCTACTCCTTTGGCTTCAAGTGAGTTAGCAGTACATCGTGCTATTTATAAAAACACTTCGGCACTAGCCGTCGTTCATGCTCACCCGCCTTATGCCGTGGCCTTGTCCTTTGCAGAACAGGAGATTATACCTTGTGATATAGAGGGTCGGGCAGTATTGTCAAAGGTGCCAATCTTAAGCAAGGGCATAGCAGTAAAGGCTGGAGACTTTGCTGAAGAGATAGCTGAAGCAGTGAACAGATGTAAGGTGGTTTTGGTGCGAGGGCATGGGAGCTTTGCTGCTAGTCAGCTACTGGAGGAGGCTTACTATTACACCACTGTCTTGGAGTACAGCAGTCGCCTTCTGTATTTGCTTAAGGTTTTAGGGGTAAATCCTGCTGCTGAATTGTAGCTTCAAGGGTTACGTTTTTAGTGGTTTGGGAGAGACCAGAGTATACCAGTCAAGGTATCTGGGGTTCCTGCCCAGTATTACCTCTTTAAATAGTTTTTGAAGCTCAGCTGTTATTCTGCCCGTCTCCCCTGTGCCTACTGGGCGGTGGTCAACTTCTGTGATGGGTGCGATATGGGCGGCGGTGCCGGTGAAGAAGCACTCTTCAGCCAGGTAGAGTTCGCTTCTGTCTACCTGTCTCTCTATGGTATCTATGCCCAACTCATTTTGGGCTAATGTTATTACTGTATCTCTGGTAATCCCCATAAGGATGTTGTCAGAGGAAGGAGGTGTGACCAACTTTCCATTGATGACCAGGAAGATGTTCTCTCCACTGCCTTCAGTGACATGTCCATCCTGAGTGAGCAATATTGCTTCATCAAAGCCGTTTTCCCACGCCTCAGTTTTGGCCAAGGCGCTGTTTACATAAATACCGCAGATCTTACCCCGCGCTGGAATCATGGTGTCATCGACGCGGCGCCATGATGAAGTGCAACAACGAGTGCCTCTGTCGGTGCCAAGGTAAGGGGGGAGGGTGGTCACGATGATAAAAAGGTCGTCTTCCAAGTCGTGGAGACGGACACCAAGGGTTTCGGAACTTTTGTAGGCCAGGGGGCGAATATATACGTCCTCATGATAGCCGCTCCTGGTTACCAGTTCGGTGGTTAATTGACATAACTCATTGGCAGAGTAGGGAAGGCTGATTTTTAGCAGACGGCAACCGTTAAGCAGGCGCTCATAATGATCCTGGACCCGGAAGAGGCAGAATCTTTGTTGCTCACTATCCCAATTGCCGCGGATGCCATCGAAGCAGGCAGTACCGTAGTGAAAGGCATGCGTTAAAATTCCAATTTTGGCTTCGGATAGCGGCATGAATTGTTTGTGAAAAAAGGCATAAGATGGCATCTTCCCTCCTTATATTTATAATATTTATAGTTAATTAGTGGCAAGTATACTTCGTGCGGTACGCTGAAAACAAGCCCTAAGTGGCTCTCTACCTTTCTAGCAAAGGCCGTCGGGCTGACGCTAACGTGTTAAAATGAGCTCCTTAGCGCTATTTATGAATATCTGTGCAGAGTTAAGAAACAGGCTCAAAGAGTCAGCGGAAAGGAACAAAGCTGATGTCATGCTCCTATCGGGGGGGATTGATACCAGTGTCTTAGCTTTCCTTGCCAGGCCGAAGGTAGCATTGACGGTGGCTTTGAAAGGTTCCCGGGCACCAGACCTAATCTACTCAGAAAAGGTATCAAGGCTCCTGGGAATGGAGCATAGGAGAGTAGAGTTCAGCGTGGAACAGGCGCTCAATACGCTTCCTGAGGTTATCAGAATATTGAAAACCTTCAATCTTGCTTTACCCAATGACCTTTCCATATATTTCGCCCTTAAACTTGCCAGGGAGAGCAATATTAGCGCGGTTATGACCGGCGATGGAAGCGATGAACTGTTCGCTGGCTACTCTTATATGGCATCGCTTCTGCCTGAAGCACTGGATAAATACATAAGAGAGCTTTCCCGGAGCTGGCACTTTTCAGCCAACGAGCTTGGCGAGGCCTCAGGTATTGAAGTAAAGCAGCCTTTCCTTGATGAGGATTTCGTTCGTTTTGCCCTGGAAATAAGGCCGGAACTTAAGGTCAAAGAGGGCATCGGTAAATATATCCTGAGAAAGAGCTTCGAGGGCTTAATCCCGCAGGGAATAGTATGGAGGAAGAAAGAACCTATAGAATATGGCTCTGGCTCCAGTGAGCTTCATGAAATAATAGAAAACATGGTCTCAGAGAAGGAGTTTCAATCAGTAAAGCAGAAAACTGGCATAAGGTTTCTGAATAAGGAACATTGTTATTATTACCGTATCTATAGTGCAGTCGTGGGGAAAATACCCGAAGCCCCATCATTGTCTCCCGCTCCATTTACGGGAAAGGGAGGAAGTGAGGTAAAAAGGTGTCCCTGCTGTGGAGCGCAGCTAAATAAATCATATTGCCGAACTTGCGGCTTTTCACCACCTCTCGAGGAGTACCTGACCAGTTTTTAGAGGATCCCGATATTGCCAAAAACAACCCTCGCCTGACCTACATGGCCATACCTGATGGATGAGTTTATATAAAAACTAGCTGGGCGTCCAAATCTTCCGGGCGGTGATGATATCCACATAACCGGGCAGCATCAGTGGGTCGCTGGACTTTGTGGAGAAGATAAACCCCCGGCAGGCCGCCAGATAGCGATAGTTGGTCTTAATGACGCCTCCCTGAGCCAT
>CAZILT010000082.1:0-13239 GCA_964540185.1 uncultured Dehalococcoidales bacterium | reverse complement strand
CAAGGCAAAACTCCACATACAGTGTGCTGAGCACCGGGCAGATGAGATGGTGGAGATGGCTCGCCAAGGTAAAAGCGACAAAGTTCTTATGCTAACCGAGCAAGTCGACAACCATTTGGACAAGGTGTATGTGATGGAGGAAACGCCGGTGCCTGGGGGAAAAGAGCCTAGAGCGTTGGCTCCTATTCCGGCTCCAGCCCCCTCTGCTGGAGTGGAAGCCTTCGGTGAAGGGAAAGAGGCTGGGGAACTAGAGACAATACTAAGCCAAAGCCGCACAAGAAATTTGAATGCCTTAAGGGATGCTTTAGGTAAAGCTCCTGAAAAACTAAAACCAGTTTTGCAGCAGGCTATCGAGAATATAGAACAGGATTATAATAAAACCATCTCCATCATAGGAAGCGGCTCAAATCGATAATTTGAGCCAAAGTTTCCTTTAGGGATTGGGCGGTGAGGAGTATAATAAGGTTAGCACATGGGCACAGAGGTTTTTTACCGTAAGTGGCGTCCTCAAACGCTGGCCGAAGTGGTGGGGCAGGAGCCTGTGACTCAAACTTTGCGCCACGCTGTGGAGAATGGGAAAGTAGCCCATGCGTATCTTTTCTGTGGCCCTAGAGGCACGGGAAAGACCAGTACCGGGCGCATCTTAGCTAAAGCGGTTAACTGCCCCAATCAGACACAAGGAGAGCCCTGTAATACTTGTGATATATGTCGCTCTATCACTGAAGGCAGGGCCTTAGATGTAATAGAGATAGATGCTGCCAGTAATCGTGGCATCGATGAAGTTCGTAGCCTCAGGGAAAAGGTTAATTATGCCCCCAGCTGGGCTCGCTATAAGGTATATATTATAGACGAAGTTCATATGCTTACTGAGGCGGCTTCTAACGCTTTGCTAAAGACTTTAGAGGAACCCCCTCCTCAGGTAATTTTTATCCTGGCTACTACGGAACCTCACAAAGTGATACCTACTATTATGTCGCGTTGCCAGCGATTCAACTTCCGCCGCTTATCGCAAACAGCGATAATTGATAAGCTGAAATTAATATGTCATAAAGAAGATATCCATATCGGATTGGAATCATTGAAGCTCATTGCTCGGGCAGCCACTGGGAGTCTGCGGGACGCGGAAAATATATTGCAACAATTACTTGCTTACCATGGCAACCAAATTGACTTTGAGCAAGCTCAGACAGCACTTGGTGTCAGCAGTGACCCTCGGGTCAGGCAACTGGCAAAGCATATCATTAATAAAGATATCTCCGCTGGACTCCGGGTTATAAATAGCGTCAATAGTGATGGGGTTGACCTTCGCCAGGTTAATTTGGGGCTAATAGAATATCTCCGCCAATTATTGCTGGCTAAGTCCCAATGCTCCGAGGCTTTAGATGTTACTGCTGAAGATTTAGCGGAGATGGATGAGTTGGCAGCTAACGTCACATCTGAATACTTACTCAAAGTGGTCAAACTTTTCTCCAGCGTAGATTTCCGCAGTGATAATTACTCCACTTTACCTCTAGAGCTAGCTTTGATAGATTGTGCCTTATCCTCAACGTCTGGACAAGAGATGCCAGTTCCAACCAAATTTCCAGAGTCAGTGGAAGTTACTAACTCACCCCAAGAACCAACTCAGCCCCCTCAAGAGGCTAAGATTCCCACTACAGCAAGCACCGCTGAGACTTCTAACATGGAGATTTCTGAAAATCCGCGCAGCATTGACTACGTGCGTGGCCGATGGAAGGAATTTATTCAGTCTTTGCGAGGTGAGGGTTCCAGCGGTAGCTTAGACGCCTTCCTGCGCAGCGCCTGTGAGCCTGTAGCTCTGGAAGACGATACTTTAGTATTAGGCTTTTATTATTCTTTCCACAAAGAGAAGATCGAAGACCCTAAGTACCGACATTTGGTGGAGAAGAAACTCAGAGAAGTTTTTGACCAGCCTTACAGGATAAAGTGTATTTTGGTTGATTATAAACGGGATATATTGCATCAACCTAAGGAACAAAGTCCTTTAATTAAGGCTGCTCTAGAAATGGGGGCTGAAATAAGAGATGGATAGAAATGGCAACTACTGTTGAGCCAGTAGCTAAGTTAATTGAGGCATTCAATAAGCTACCCGGGATCGGACCCAAAAGCGCTCAAAGATTAGCTTACTATCTGTTGCGTAGGCCGGATGAAGAGGCCAAAACTTTAGCTGAGGCTATTTTGACGCTGAAGGAAAAGATAAGGCTTTGTTCAGTTTGCTTTAATATCACCGATTGTGACCCTTGCCTCATTTGCCAGGATAAAGAGCGCGACCATTCTAAAATTTGTGTTGTGGAGAGACCTTCAGATATCCCTCCTCTGGAGCGGACAGGAAAGTATAGAGGTGTTTATCATGTGCTCCATGGGACAATTAGCCCCGCGCAGGGAATAGGGCCTGAGGAGTTGAAGGTAAAGGAACTTTTATCTCGCCTTCAAACTGGTTCAGTAACTGAAGTCATTCTGGCAACTAATCCTAATCTAGAGGGTGAAACCACTGCTATGTATCTTCGGCGAATGATTCTGCCTTTGGGCATCTGTATCAGTCGTCTGGCTCGCGGCCTGCCGTTTGGTTCTGACCTGGAGTATGCTGACGACATGACTTTAGGTCAGGCCCTTGAAGATAGGCAAGAATTCTAAAAAGGCAGGAATGAGAACGCCTCGAAGTTATCAAACTCAAGCTATCATACTCAAGCAAACCAAGCTCGGTGAAACTGATAAAATCCTTACTATTTATACCCCTGAGTTTGGCAAGGTGAAGGCAGTAGCTAAGGGGGCCTGTCGCCCTGGGAGTAAATTAGGGGGCAATGTGGAACCTTTGACCCATAGCTTGTTGATGCTGGCTAGAGGGCGTAACCTCGATATTGTTACCCAAAGCCAGACCATTGACGCTTTCTCCACTTTGAAAGATGACCTATGGCGCACCTCTTGTGGCCTTTATGTCCTGGAGCTTGTCGATTCCTTCACTGTAGAAGATAGTGAGAATCGCCCCTTGTTTGATTTGTTGCTTGATACAATGCATCGCCTGTGTCAGGATGACAATATTGGAATTATATTACGTTATTTTGAGCTTCACCTTCTTAGCCATCTTGGCTATCGGCCTCAAATGCGCCAATGTGTTATCTGTAACTCGCCGCTTAAACCGACAGTCAATTTTTCCAGCCCCAGCCAGGGTGGCATCCTATGTCCTCGTTGCGCTCAGGGAGATTCTGGGGCGCATCCTCTTTCCATCGATGCTTTAAAAATCCTCCGTTTGTGGCAAAGCTGTGACTATACCACTGCAAAGCGGGTGAAAGTGGGAACGGAATTGCGTTCAGAGCTAGAGAAAGTGATGCGGGAGTATATAAAATATCTTCTACAGCGAGAGGTTAAATCTATAACTTGGTTAGACGAATTAAAGAAAAAGTCTCTTGTTGACAATGATAGTGGAACAGACTAAAATCGCCACGCAATTGGAATCGGCAGAGTTGTGATGTGGAACAGGTTAATTTGGGACACTAATCGTCATTCCGAGGCGAGCGATGATTTTCTTCGGTATCCCCACCATAAAACCCACCCCCTGAAGCGGGCATTAGTTGTAGGCATAATCCAAAGTAGCCCAGGAGAAAATAAATGTACATCATCGTAGTTGGTGCAGGTGCAGCAGGTCTATACATAGCCTCTTTGCTGTTAAAGGCAGGTGAGAAGGTGGCCATAGTAGAGCAGTCTGAAGAGGTGGCGGAACACGTTCACCATCAGCTTGACGTCGGGGTTGTCCTTGGGAACTCTGCCACCCCTAGGGTCCTGCGCCAGGTAGATGTGCACCATGCCGATTTACTTGTTGCCTGTACATCAAGTGACGAAACCAACATAATGACCTGCATTATGGCCAAAGAGCTGGGAGCTAAGAAAACTGTGGCCCGAGTTCGCAATCCCGAGTATTCAGGATATCTGGTGGTAGGCGGCGCTGAGACACCACAAGCACCTAGAAAGGTAGTTAGACCAAAAAGGCTGGGAATAGACCTTTTTGTCAATCCAGAGATTGAGGCTGCTAAGGAAATCGTGAGCATTCTCTCGAGCCTTTATGCTACCCCGGTACATGAATTCGCCAATGGCCGTATTCAGATGGGAGAGTTTAAGGTGGAAAATGAAGCAGCAGTGGTGGACAAGCCTATCTGGCTTATTAATGATACCCTCCCTAGACCATGTGTGGCTACATTGATCGTCCGTTCCGGAGAAGTCAAGATACCCAATAGCGACGACATCATTAGACAAGGTGACCGAGTTTATGTGATTGCGGCCAAAGAAGACATGGATGAACTGGGAAGCGTTTTTAATCACCCTAAACTCCCAACGAAAACTGTGGTTATTCTGGGCGGTGGATATATCGGTTTTCGTGTTGCTGAGGAACTGGATAAGCGTGGAGTGCAGGTCAAGCTCATTGAGAAAAGTGTAAGCCGCTGTCAAGAAATCAGTGGAAGGCTAAAACGAGTGGCAGTGGTACAGGGTCAAGGCACTGACCGTGATTTACTTACGGATGAAGGAGTCCCATCTTCAGATGCCTTCATAGCGACCTCAGGTGATGAAGCTCTTAATATCCTGGCGGGGTTGGTGGCTAAGAATCTCGGTGTCGACCGGAATGTGGTGCTAGTTGATAATCCAGAGTATATTCCGCTGGCTCAGTCAGTTGGCATAGATGTAGCTGTGTCACCTATATTGCTTGCTGGTAGTAGGATCAGCCGCTTCATCCTTCACAGTGGAGCAATTTCGACAGCCTTACTGGAGAATGAGCAAGCGCAGGCCATCGAATTTATTGCTAACTCCACCGCACATATCACAAAGGGAGGGGGAAAAGGCGTTAAATTGCCGCAGGGAGCAATAATGGGGGCGATTATCCGTGGTGACATGGTTATCATCCCACCAGGAGACAATGCCGTGCAGCCAGGAGACCATGTAGTTGTGGTGTCTCTTCCTTCAGTCATCTCCTCTGTTGAGAAGCTTTTCAAGTAAAGAATGAGAGTAAGGGTTGTTGCCCACTATCTGGGACTACTGGTAATAATCGTGGGGCTCCTTATGATTCTCCCCCTGGCCTGGAGCCTGTATCATCAATGGCCTGATTTCCTTCCTTTTGCCATATCAGCAAGTATCACTGTGGTGGCCGGCTTGTTGCTCTGGCGCCTGATGCCAGGTGGCGAAGGGAATTTGACCAGGCGTGAAGGGCTAGCGCTGGTGGTATGGGCCTGGGTGCTGGTGTCGCTTTTTGGTGCCCTTCCCTATCAGTTAGCCGGTACCTTTCCAAGTTACCTTGATGCCTACTTTGAGGCTATGTCAGGCTTTACTACCACGGGCGCTACTGTGCTCACCTCTATCGAAAGTCAGCCACAGGGCATTCTTCTGTGGCGCAATTTTACTCAGTGGCTTGGAGGCATGGGAATAGTAACGCTCTTTGTAGCTCTATTCCCTATGTTGGGCATTGGGGCAGCCCATCTATACGAAGCAGAGATGCCCGGACCCCAGCCTGAGCGTCTGGCAGGACGCATCCGTGATACGGCAAGAGCCCTATGGTGGTTATACATTGGCCTATCGGTTTTGGAGTTCATTTTGCTATGGTTCGGAGGGGCAATACCATTGTTTGACGCCTTAACCATTACCTTCGGGACTATGCCTACCGGTGGTTTTCTACACTTGAGTTCAAGCGTTGGGGCCTATAATAATAGCGTATTCATCACAAGCATCGTCACTCTTTTCATGGTCATGGCGGGCATAAACTTTGGACTATATTATTACCTATTAGGAAAGCGACACCCTCGCCACCTGTTCAATAACCCTGAATTTCGGCTCTATATGGCCATATTTATTGGGGCTAGCCTGATCATTGCCCTGGATTTAATGAAAAACATGGGGCAGCCTGTTGGTGAAGCCTTCAGATATGCTACTTTCCAGGCTGCGTCTATTCAGACGACTACCGGCTTCACCACAGCTAATTTTGACGCCTGGCCATCGTTGTCACGGGCAATCTTGCTCGTCCTGATGATAATTGGCGCTTCCGCTGGTTCAACTGGAGGAGCATTAAAGGTGGTCAGAATCTTGGTGTTGGCAAAGTATGCCTTTCGCCAGGTTTTTCTTGCCTTCAGTCCCAGGTCCGTTCTTACTCTAAAGCTCGGGGGTAATGTGTTACCCGAGAGCGTGGTATCAGGAATTGTAGGCACCTCTATTTTATATTTTGCTACCCTTATAATAGCCTTCCTGGCAATGAGCGCTATGGGACTGGATAATATCACCGCCTTTTCTTCTGTTGCTGCCACTTTGGGGAATGTTGGCCCCGGCTTAGGTTCTGTGGGACCGGCAGGAAACTATTTTTTCCTTCCACCTTTCGGGAAAATTGTCCTTATATTATGCATGCTGGTTGGGCGTCTTGAATTTTTTACAGTATTGGCACTCATTATTCCTGCATTTTGGAGGTGGCGCTAATCTTCCCACAACCCTTCCCATTACACTATTGATTATTCCTGCCTTGCAGAAATCAGTTACTCTTGATATAAATAGCCTGAGGGGTTAAAGTCTCCGTTGACTAATGTAAACAAGGTGGGTTAATATGCCTGCGCCAGTGGGAATAAAGAAAATTTTAGTGCCCGTAAGTGGGGGTAGTGCTGATGATGAGGCTATAAAACTAGCTTGTAATTTAGACAAGAAACACCAAGCTAAGGTTTATGCTGCCTATGTCATTGAGGTGGAAAGAGGCCTTTCGTTAGATACACCTGTTGATTCAGAGACTGAAAAGGCTGAGGAAATACTCAGCCACGCTGAAGATATCGCCACTAAAGCAGGTTATGATATAGAGACGGATTTGCTCCAGGCTCGAGAAGTCGGCGCCGCAATTGTTGATGAGGCTGTGGGAAAAGGGGTAGACTTAATTGTAATGGGTATCGACTACAAGAAACGCCTTGGTGTATTTGATTTGGGCCAAACTATTCCTTATATTTTCAAGGAGGCTCCCTGTCAGATTTTGCTATATCGAGGACCTATTTCCTGAAGATAGACCATGAATGTCATTATAATGGGCTGTGGGCATGTGGGAGCTGAGTTAGCTTCTAAACTTGACGCTGAGAAGCACAACGTAACCATTCTAGATAAAGATGCCCCTGAGTTTGGCAAGTTATCATCTAAGTTTAACGGCACTGCTTTAGTGGGGGATGGTACCGATGAGGAGGTGCTGAAAAAGGCGGGAATAGCACAGGCCGATGCTTTTGTAGCGCTAACTCGAGAGGATGAGCGAAATGCCATGGCAGCTCAAATTGCCAAACAGATGTTCAATGTTCCTAAGGTAGTCTGCCGTATCTATGACCCACTACGAGAGGAGTTCTATGCCAGTTTAGGGCTTGACGCTATCAGCCCAATATCGCTGTTTGTTCAACTGGTAAAGGAGAGATTGGGGGCATAAATGATATGTATGTCATAATTGTTGGTGGCAATGAGATAGGTTATTGCTTATGCAAGGAATTGCTTGATGCGGGTCACGAGGTGCTCGTAATTGAAAAAGATGCTACTAAGTGTGAGAACCTTGAGGCGGAGTTGGGCAGCGTATCACTGTGTGGTAATGGCTGTGAAGTGGCCATCTTGACCAAGGCAGGAGCAGCCCGAGCTGATATATTCATCGCTGTCACTGGTGAGGATGAGGATAACCTGGCAGCTTGCCAGATAGCCAAGCAGAAATTTGATGTCCCTCGCATAGTCGCCAGAATTAATAACCCTAAGAATGAACACATCTTTGCTAAGTTGGGTATTGAGCATACCGTAGATGTTGTGGCACTGGCCTCAGAGCATATTAAAGCACAGGCATCAATTTCTTCCTTAATTCACCTGTTGAACTTTAAAGAGCAAGGGGGGGAGCTTGTTTTGGTAAAAGTGGGGAACCCAGCGGCAGGCAAATCAGTAACAAAGTTGCCTTTACCTCCAGGTTCTATTGCCTCTCTGTTAATACGTCAGGGACAGCAATGTCAGGTACCAACTCCGGATACCGTTTTAAAACTTGATGACCAATTAATTTGTCTGATCCCCAGTGGAAGCAAGGAAGCAGTTCAAGCTATTTTTACCGGGTAATGATCAAGATTGCTTTTCAGGGTGAAAGAGGCGCATTTAGTGAGGATGCGGCTATAGAGCTTTTCGGTGAGGATATAGCGTTTTTGCCCTGTGTCCACCTGAGGGATGTTTTTCAGATTGTGTTGGAGGATAAGGCTAATTTCGGTGTAGTCCCTGTGGAGAACTCTCAGGCTGGCAGCATTAATGAGACATACGATCTGCTATTACTATATTCTCTCAATATATTCGCTGAGATTATTCTTAGGATAAGCCATTACCTAATGGCTCTGCCCGAGCAAAATTTAGCCAGCATAAAAACAATCTATTCCCATCCTCAGGCTCTGGCGCAGTGTGAGGAATTTTTAAGCAAACTAAAGGTTGATATCGTACCTAATTATGATACCGCCGGCAGTGCCAAGATGATAAAGGAAAGACAATTAAGGCAATGTGCTGCTATAGCTAGTAAGAGAGCTGCTGACATCTATGCCCTACAGGTTCTGGCACCAACAATCGAAACTAATGTTAATAATTACACCAAGTTTTTTGCTATCTCCAAACAGAGGGCTAAGCCAGCACAAAAAAATAAGACGTCTCTCGTCTTTGCTACTAAGAATGCGCCCGGAGCTTTGTATTCTGTTCTGGGTACGTTCGCCAGCAGGGATATAAATCTAACAAAATTGGAGTCCAGACCAAGCAAAAGCAAACCTTGGGAGTATGTTTTTTATGCTGATTCCGAGGGTCACATAGACAACCAAGTTTATCAACAGGCTATAAAGGAGCTCAAGCAGAAAACTACTTTCGTCAAGGTGCTGGGGTCTTATCCTCAAGCTGAGTAGCCATTAAATCATAGCATCCTTTAGCTTTTTATAAGTAGCAGCCAATCCCTCCGATATCACTCTGGTATCAGCCAATACCGGCATAAAGTTAACATCGCCTTGCCACCGGGGCACTATGTGAGTATGAAGGTGTTCCTCTATTCCTGCCCCGCCAATCTTGCCTATGTTCAAGCCTATGTTAAAGCCACCCGGCTTAAGTACCTGTTTTAACAGAGCCAGGCTTTTCTTCACCAGATTAAAATGTTCCCTCGATTCGTCACCGGTTAGTTCCTCTATATTTGCTATATGTCGATAGGGGGCAACCATTAAGTGACCTGGATTATAGGGGAAGGCATTCAGAATTATAAAATTACTCTGGCCACGGTAAAGTATAAAGTTAGCAGCGTCATTATTTTGTCTGTGTTTTTGACACAGGATACAGCCACTCCCCTTCGGGCTCGCTATATACTGTATTCTCCATGGTGCCCAGAGATGCTCCATCGATTTTGTATTATCTCACCTACTTAAATCAACTGCAACCTGCTCGGCTGTGAATTTGTTGAGCCCTTACTGGCATCATTTATTATTATTTTCTGCCAAACCTCTTCAAATTGACTGCCTGATGGAGTAAAATTAACCCGCGTAAAATTGGGCTATCCGGAAGAAGGTGAGCATGGAAATTAAACTTACGGCCGGCGATATAACTCAGATTGAGGCTGATGGCATTGTGGTGGAGCTTTTCGAGGGAGTGAATAAGCTAGATGGTGCCACTGCTGCCGCAGATAGAGCTTTGGGCGGAGCTATTAGTTATCTTATCAGCAGCGGTGAGATTAAAGGTAAGACTGGCGAGGTTAGCATTATTCACACTCTGGGCAAGCTACCAGCAAGAGTTGTAGCTGTTGCTGGTTTGGGCAAACGCCAGGAGTTTAATGTTGATAGAGTACGCATAGCAGCAGGAGACTCTTGCCGCACATTGAGAAAGTTGAATTGTCACAAGGTAGCCACAATACTCATAGGTGCCGGTGTCGGTGACATCAAACCTGAAACTGCAGCTGAGGCGATTGTGGAGGGTAGCCTTCTCGGGCTTTATAACTTCACCAGATACAAGAAGCCTGAATATGAGGATATTGAGGAGATACTGATCGTAGAACGAGAGACAAGTAAGTTTGCCGCTCTGGAACAAAGCGTTCATAAGGGGAAGATAATGGCAGAAGCTACCCGTTTAGCTCGTGATATGGTTAATGAGCCAGCTAACTGCATGACGCCTAGTCAAATGGCAGAGGCAACCAAAGAAATAGCCAGTAAGCACAATCTAGGCTTCAATGTTCTTGACTCAAATGATATAGAGACAATGGGTATGGGGGCACTCCTGGGAGTATCAAAGGGGAGCAGTGAGCCACCGAAATTAATAGTTCTGAGTTACAAGGGAGATGTAGATTCTCATAAGACTATTGGCTTTATTGGTAAGGGCGTAACCTTTGATTCCGGAGGAATCTCCATTAAGCCCTCAGAGGGCATGGCTGAGATGAAAGATGATATGGCTGGTGGGGCTGCAGTCATAGCGGCGCTCGATGCTATCGCTCAATTGAAACCAAAAGTTAATGTTGTGGCTATTATTCCAGCTACAGAGAATTTACCCAGTGGAACTGCATTAAAGCCGGGGGATGTATTAAAAGCGATGAATGGCAAGACTATAGAGGTGATAAGCACCGATGCCGAAGGAAGGCTTATTTTGGCCGATGCCCTGAGTTATGCCGTGAAGCAAGGTTTATCACCCTTGATTGATCTAGCTACTCTAACAGGAGCCTGCCGTGTTGCTCTGGGTAACGGATATAGCGGCGTTTTTGGCAATGACCAGAGATTAATAGATGCGGTTCTCAAGGCTGCCAGCGAAACAGGTGAGCATTCATGGCAATTGCCCCTGCCCGAGGAATATAAGGAACAGAACAAAAGTCAGATTGCCGATATTAAGAATACAGGTAATAGATATGGCGGTGCTATAACTGCGGCGCTCTTCCTGTCCGAATTTATTGGTAATACTCCCTGGGTTCATATTGACATAGCGGGCACCGCCTCCAGCAGTAAAGAAAGCGGCTATACAATTAAAGGAGCCACTGGTGTCGGGGTTAGAACTTTGGTTGAATTGGCTTTATCACTAGCTAGATAAGGAGATTACATGATCATAAAGTGGCTGGGGCATTCCTGTTTTTTGATTATATCCCAGGAAGGGTTGAAAGTAATTACTGACCCTTATGTTGTGGGGGGAGGTATTAACTATTCTCCTATTAATGAAGCTGCTGACATCGTCTTGATGAGCCATAACCATGCCGACCACAATAATATTTCGGCAGTGCGCGGGAGCCCTGAGACAATCAAAGGCAATGGCATAAAAAGTGCCAAAGGGATTCAGTTTAGAGGCATTGCTACTTATCATGATACCTCTCAGGGTAGACAAAGAGGGCCTAATACCGTGTTTTGTTTTAGCCTAGATGGCATGAATCTTTGCCACCTGGGTGATTTAGGGCATGTGCTTACCCGGGAACAAATTGAACAAATCGGTGCGGTAGACATACTGTTCATTCCTGTAGGGGGCATTTACACCATTGACGCTGCCAATGCCAGTCAAGTATGTGAGCAGTTAAAGCCGAAAGTAGTAATCCCGATGCATTTTAAGACGTCCAAATGTGATTATCCTATAGCTACTGTTGAAGATTTTCTTAAAGGCAAGAGAAACGTGAGGAAAATAGATTCTAGCAAGATGGAGTTTAAACTTGAAGAGTTACCAGCAAGCACTGATATCGTGGTCTTGGAGTCTGCTTTATAGTTAGCAGAACCTTATATATAGAGTAGTAAGCTACGGTTAAAAAGCAATGATTTTTAGAACCTCTGATTTTGTTTTCACCCCCCCGCCACAGCTTTCCTGGGCGAGGCGCGTTTTGATTAAGCCTTGCGCCCACTTTTCAGCGCCCTATCCCGTAACTACAAGCCCTGAAATACTGAATGCCATCATCGAGGGCATTAGAAAAATTAGCAATGCCGATATTATCGTTGCTGATGGGACTCCCACCGGGGAGGCAATATACCCCATATATCGGGCTCTGGGATATGACTTCCATAATGTGCTTATGCTTGATATCAGGGATTCTATTTTTCTCGAGATAGAAAATCCGCTGACCGAGTTTTTTGCCACGCCCACTTTTTGGGTGCCTAATGTGGTCTTGCGCAGCGATTTTCTAATCAGCGTGATTCCCTTTAAGGTCTGTGGCAATAGCGGCCGATTCAGCATAGCAAATCTGCTAGGCTTACTGCCAGTGAGTAAGTATCGCAAGGGTAGACATGTTGGTTGGGGCGAGTTGTACGAGCTAGGAATAGAGAGAGTGCTTGCTGACCTTTATTACACTTTGCCTTTCGACCTGGGAATTATCGAAGCTGACAAGAAATTGTTCTACACTGATGACCCAACAAGAGGGGAAATAGAGGAATGTGGCAAAATCCTCATTGGTGAACCCAGTGAAGTTGACCGCGAAGCCTCACAGCTAGCTGGCATTGATACCGAGCACTTGAGGTTGATTGATGAAGGCAAAAGCCTGCTTGAGGATTAGATATTTATATTTAGTATCTTATGTCAAAACTGCTGAATTGCCCTGAATAGTCTGCCCAGTCTACTTCTACCCTTTTGACTCGAGCCTCTGGTGGACCCACTTTGAGATGCTCCACCAACTTCTCTAGTTTTTGCTTATCCCCCTCAGCTTGAACTTCTACTGTATCGCCACTAGTCAGGTTGCGTACATAACCTCTCAGCTCCAGGTCTTTAGCCACGCACTGGACGAAATAGCGAAAAAAGACGCCCTGGACACGGCCATAAACTCTAGCTGAGAGATGAGCTAGCACTGCCACCTTAAAACCTCATAACTAGGGGACGAGCCTTATCCAGCCTATACAGTCCTGCTTGGTGGGCTAGGTCTACCGCTTGTTGAAATTCTGCTGCTGATATTGGCCGTGCCAAACTGGGGATATCATGAGCTTTGTAGCATGGGTGATATTGAGCCATGATGTTGACATAAGTATTTAGTGAGATATCCTTGCTAATAAAGTTTACCACCTCTTCCGTTCCTGCTAAGTTGTTGGGCAAGACTAGATGACGCACTAGAAGCCCTCGCTGAGCTATCCCTTGTTCATTAAGCCTCAAGTCGCCTACCTGGCGGTGCATTTCCTTAACCGCTGCTCTGTTCACTAAGGGGTAACTTTCGATGCCTGACAGTTCTCTGGCAATCCTTTCGTCACTATACTTCATATCAGGCATGTAAATATCGATAATACCATCAAGGATGTTTAAGGTCTCCAGCGAATCATA
>CAZILT010000081.1:0-13736 GCA_964540185.1 uncultured Dehalococcoidales bacterium | reverse complement strand
AAGGTAGATAGCAACTCACGTAGACCGCTACTACGGCTACCATAGAATTTAGCAGCATCTTCAAAGGTAAAAATTCGCTTCCCCTGGCGACTCATCTCTGTCAATAGATTACTTCCCAATTCACCAAGTGTTCTTAACCTTTTTGCCATATTTGTCACCCTATTCCTGACTATTATAGCATAATATGTCAATACTTAGGAGAATATTTACAGGCAAATATTAAATATTCGTTAAATTGTGCAGTTAACTTTGCATTGGTAATTATATTATGCTAGATTTGTTGCCTAAAATGACCGAGGTAGAATTAGCTAAACAGGGTATCATCTCGCCTCAGGTAAAACATGTAGCTGAGGAAGAGGAAGTAGAGATAAACTTTATCCTCCAGGGCTTGATTGACGGCACCATCGTAATCCCAGCCAATCCTAATCATGCCAACTTGATCCCCTGCGGCTTAGGCAAAGGATTAAGAACTAAAGTTAATGCCAACATAGGTACATCACCAGATTTCTGCCACTTAGACACCGAGCTCAAGAAGTTACAAACTGCAGTTGATTCTGGCAGCGACACAGTAATGGACTTAAGCACCGGGGGCGATATTTCAGCCATCAGGAGAGCCATCGTCAACGCCAGCCCTGTTCCCATAGGAACTGTGCCCATTTACCAAGCAGGAATTGAAGCTATCGAGAGGCATGGAGCCATTGTAAACATGACTGTGGACGAAATCTTCGATGTAATCGAAAAACAAGCCAAGGATGGCGTCGATTTCATGACTGTTCATTGCGGCGTAACTCAAGCATCCGTGGCACGGTTGAAAAAGCAAGGCAGAACAACTGGTATAGTTTCTCGAGGTGGAGCCTTCCTCACCGGCTGGATGTTGCATAATGATGAAGAAAACCCCCTATATCAATATTATGACCGTTTGCTAGACCTGGCTCTCAAATATGATTTCGCCCTAAGCCTGGGCGACAGCTTGCGCCCAGGAAGTATTGCTGACGCCAGTGATAGGGCTCAAATTGAGGAGCTAATCATCCAGGGTGAATTGGTAAAGCGTGCTAAGGAAGCAGGAGTACAAGTTTTTGTAGAAGGGCCGGGACATCTACCACTGGACCAGGTAGCCAACAATGTTCAGTTGGAAAAAAGCTTGTGCCATAAGGCACCTTTCTATGTCCTGGGGCCACTGGTGACTGATATAGGTGCCGGCTACGACCATATTACTGGCGCTATTGGCGGCGCTATTGCTGCTGCTGCTGGCGCAGATTTCTTGTGTTACGTTACTCCATCAGAACATCTCTCCCTGCCAACTATAGAAGATGTAAAACAAGGGGTGATAGCCTCTCGCATAGCTGCTCACGCCGGTGACATTGTTAAGGGCATAAAGGGCGCCAGGGAATGGGATGAAAAAATGTCACAGGCTCGCAAGGAATTTGACTGGGGAACTCAAGCCAGATTATCTCTAGACCCAGAGCTTTCACGCCAAGTTCATGGCAAAATCCCATCAACAGAAAAAACTTGCAGTATGTGTGGCAAATATTGCGCCATGGCAATAGTGGAAAAATATCTAACAAGTCCAGCAGGTAAACATTGACATCGCCTCCTTTTTATCCTATCATTTCACCAGTCGCTTGGTGAACAATATTTCTAATTCAGACACTACCCTGGCCGAAATAGCTGCTGAGTTTTTAGTTAGCCTGCCTCAAGAAGACAGAGAAACAGCACAGGGGAAAGTATACAAATTTATTCGCTGGCTTGGCCTACACCGAAAAGTAAACGAGCTTAATCCTCTTGATATAGCTAGTTATGCTGAGCAAATCACATCTTCAGAAACAAAGCCAGTTAAGTCTTTTCTAAGCTATATTCGCCACAAGGGACTCTGTGAGGCAAATTTGGCTGTCCACCTCCGAGTGAAGAAAACATCCCACAAGACGGTTGCTGCATCTCAGCAAAACTCCAAAGTCCGAGCTGCATTAAGCACACAAGGTTACGCCAAACTGGAAGCAGAGTTAGCTAACCTTAAGAGTCAGCGCTCTAATGCCACTCGAGAATTGCGCCGAGCAGCAGCTGATAAAGACTTCCGAGAAAATGCCCCACTGCAGGCAGCACGCGAACACAAGTCTCTCTTAGAAGGGAGAATTCAGGAGCTTGAATCAACCTTAAGGTCAGCGGCAGTTATACATGAAGGCCAAGGCACAGCAAGAATAAAAATCGGAGATACCGTAATCCTTTACGACCCCCTATCGGGTAAACAACTTCATTACACCCTGGTCGACCCCCGTGAAGCAAATCCATCCAAGGGCATGATTTCCATCACTTCACCTGTAGGCAAAACCCTGTTAGATAAACAAAGTGGACAAACAATCGAAGTCACTGCCCCGGCTGGTGTTTTCGCTTACCGCGTTGAAGATATTCAACACAAAATCACCTCTTAAAAGTATGGTATCACAAGAAGCGGCTGTAATCGGGCAGGATTTCAGACAAATCTCGGCCTATTGTTAACCCCTTGAGCCTAATCGCAATCCCCCATGAATATAGAACACTTCCCCAGCAATGGCCTCATTACGGTAAAGTTCAATTACTAAGGAAGCCACTTCATCAGGCTGCACCAATCGCTTAATAGGCACCTGCTCCAAAATTCTATCTAGCGCTTTGGGATCCATCCCCTTGACCATAGGTGTAGCCACATAACCCGGCGCTACCGCCACACAGCGAACTTTATCAGCTAGATTTCTTCTGAAAAACTCAGCTGTAATCACCTTGGGCATCACCGACATGGCCGCTTTACTTGATGAATAGTTGATCTGCCCAGCCGTTCCCAGAGAACCAGTGGAGGAAATCAAGCATATTAACCCCTTACAGCCCAGGTTAATCATCTGTTCAGCGCACTCCCTCACAGTCAAGAAAACGCCAGTGACATTGATATCTATGACTGATTGGAACTGTTCCAGTGACATCTTCTTGGTTACTTTCTCCGTATCCCTATCAACAGAAAGCATAAGGCTATCCTTTGCAATACCAGCGCAAGGAACAACCAGGTTGATAGCCCCAAATTTCTCCACAGCCAGACGGGCTAGAGCCTGATTGTCCTGTTCTTTAGTCACGTCACAAATAGTAGCCACCACTTCTCCCTTCATCTCCTGTATCTCTTTCTCCACCCGCCGAAGATTCTCAGGCACAACATCAGCTAAAACAACCTTCCCACCATTTTTAACCCAGTGTTTGGCCACGCTTTCACCAATACCACTACCACCTCCAGTAATCACAGCAACCGCACTAGAAACTTCCAACATTCCCTTTTTACCCTCCTCCCTTCTAAAGGTCAAGGTGATTTCCTAATGTCTATCGAGGAGCTGTCAGCCGCGATTGATATCTCCCTCCACTACCTGTTCCTGCTTGGCCATCTGTTCATATAAACCTCGCTTATCGATGACCCTTTTCGCCTTGAATTCAGTCCTTTCCAGAGTGCCAGGCTCCACCACTTGAACTAGTGTTCGAAGACCGCGTGCTTTTAATTCAGCCGCAAGCCTTTTCTTCAATTGAGGAACAGCTCCCGAATCCACGCCCCTGGCATATTCCGCCTGAACAACAAGCTCATCCATAGTCTTCTCTCTGGTAATAATGATTCGATACTCGTCGCCAAATCCCTCAATTCCTCTAATCACATCTTCTATTGCGCTGGGATATACATTCTCTCCTCTTACCACAAACATGTCATCTGCCCTGCCATATATGCCCTTGGGCAGTCGAGGATAAGTTCGCCCACAGGGGCATGGGTCGTTAGTCCATGTGGCAATATCACCAGCCCAAAAACGAATCATAGGTTGCGCTGTACGCTCCAAATGGGTATAAACTGTAGCACCCTGTTTGCCATAGGGAACCCTCTTTTTGCTAACCGGGTCCACCAATTCGGCATAAACAATATCCTGCCACAGGTGCATCCCCCGGCGATATTCACACTCACTATTAGTCATCCAGGGAGCCATTTCCGCAGTGGAACCAGAATCAACGCAAATTCCACCGTAGGTCTCTTCAATCCGCTTTTTTGTTGATGGAATGCCCGCCCCCGGTTCACCCGAGAAGAAAAGAATACGGAAATTAAAATCTTTGGCGGGGTCAATCCCTTTCGCCTTAGCCTTCTCCGCTATATAAAGGCTGTAAGAAGGCGTTCCATAAAAGACAGTGGGTTTCACCTCTTTCATCCAGTCAATGGCTCTATCGGTCTGCCCGGGAACACCAGCACCAAAAGGAAAAGCAACCGCTCCCAGACGTTCAGCCCCCACCAATGCCCCCCAGCTCCCCCAATAGAGACTAAAGAATGAGCCGATGAAAACAATATCCTCCTGGCGCACTCCAAATCCCCACATTATTCTGGCATGGGCTTCAGCAATACGCTCCATATCTCCTTTGCTGATGCCAAAAACCGTGGGTTTGCCTGTGGTCCCGGATGTCCCCTGCACTCTTCCAAGCTCCTTCAGAGAAACACATAAATTGCTACCAAAAGGAGGATTTTCCTTCTGATCCTGGCGAATTTCCTCCTTGGTCAAAAGGGGAATCTGCTCAAAATCATCCAGAGACCGAATGTCTTCTGGTTTTATTCCAGCTTCATCCCACGTCTTGCGGTAAAGAGGAGACTTCTCATAGGCATACTTAAGCTGCGCCTGAAGCTTGGGCAAGATTACCTTCTGCTCCCTCTCCTCTGGGTCCATGGTTTCCAAGCCTTTATTCCAATATCTGGCACCGGGGGAGGGAATGTAACAACGGTCATATTTCGGCGGCCATTCCTTGGACATAAAGCACCTCCTTGTTGATTTTTATCCCGCCCAAAACTTATACCATATTATTTCACAATATTAACGGAGCTTCACCACCTGATAAAACTCATCAGGACTTTTATTCAAAGATAACCTCTCCATGGGACACATGCCTCGCCGGCTACGATCACGAATATATGGCACAGTTTCACTGAAGTGATATTCAACAGCATGGCTGCTCAATGTCTTAGCTGCCAGCTCACTACCTAAAGGACTATAAACCTCCCGGCAGGCAGCATTAACCAGCAGTAAAGCAGCAGCATTACCCACAACCCGGTCAAAAACTATAACGCCTTCCTCCTGCGAAGCAAACTTATCAATATAATCAACCAACGGCAATAACCCATCTTTAGCTGATGTAAATAATAATTTGTCCCCACGGCACACCCACAGAGTGTCATCACTGGCCAGAAAATCATTAAATAACTGTGCGCTCATCTTTTGCCGGATACAAATTGGCGTATGGACGAGACTATCTCTTGCCCGGTTGCTCCAGGCAAAAACACCCCATCAAATCCTATCTGTTGCAGTTTTTCGGCGTCGGCCGGTGAGAAAACGCCTCCGATGACAAATATTATCTGGTCCTTGAGCCCCTCTCGTTTAGCTTCCGCAATAAGCTCGCTACCAAGCGTGAGATGCGCCCCCCCTAGAGAACTCACCCCGATGACATCAGCATCCTCTTGAATAGCCGCCTTTATTATTTCCTCAGGAAGCGAATTACCTGTGTAAATGACCTCCATGCCAGCATCTCTCAATTCTCTGGCTACAGTGATAATTCCTCTATTATGAACATCCAAGCCAAGTTTGGACAATAACACCTTGACCTTGCCTTTCATAATATACTAAATCCTCTCCATTTTATCCCAGCTCGCTTTTACCACAGTACAGGCGGTTTCCACAGACCATAAGCCTGCTTAAATACCTTGAATATCTCACCCTCCGAGCAACCGGCCCTGGCACAGTCAACGGTATAGGGCATCACATTCTCTTTTCTGCTACAAGCCTCTGCCAGCGCAGCAAGAGCACTACTTACTTTCTCATTATCCCTTCGCTCTCTCAATCTGGCTAATCTCGACTTCTGCCTCTCCTCCACCCCCTCCGGATATCGAAACACCTCAATCGGAGGCAGCTCACCAGAAGCCTTGTAGACATTATAACCCACCAGTTTTATATCACCTTGTTCAATCATGCTCTGTTCACGATGGAAATGGTCAGCAATTTTCCTGTGGAGCCAACCTCTTTCTATAGCAGCAACATAACCACCCAGCCTCTCAATCTCATCCACCTCATCCAGAATCCTCGCCTCGATGTCATTGGTCAAGGCTTCGACATAAAAAGAGCCTCCCAGAGGGTCAACTACCTCAGTGACCCCGGTCTCCGCCTGGATGATCTGTTGGGTTCGCAGCGATAGCAATGCTGCCTCTTCTGTAGGCACGGAGTAAGCCTCATCATAAGAATCCACATGTAAAGACTGAGCCCCCCCAAACACAGCAGATAAAGCGTGATAAGCTGCCCGTATAATGTTATTCAAAGGTTCTTGCCTCATTAGCGAAACACCAGAGGTCTGCACATGACATCTCATCCACAAAGACCTGACACTTTTGGCATCAAACCTATATTTCATTATCTTATACCACAGTCTTCTCACCGCTCTTATCCTGGCAACCTCCTCAAAGAAATCGCTGGCAGGAGACCAGAAAAAGGCTAACCTCTCCGCTATCCAATCAACATCATGCCCTCTCCTTACCATTTCCTTAACGCTCTCAATAGCATTGGCTACAGCTACCGCCATCTCAGTAACGCCAGAGGTTCCAAACTCTCGTAGATTGTAGCCATTCAAGGTAATAAAATTCCATTGAGGCACATTCCCCCTGATGAACTCTATATTGTCACACTGTATTCTGAAGCAATCTCCCGGTGGTATATATTCTGGGCCACTACGAACTACTTCTTCCAAAGTCATATCATTCTGCACACTGCCACGCAATTTCTCCCAGGAAATGCCTCTTCGCTCAGCCATCGCCAGGTACATGGGAAACAGTATGGCGGTATTTGATGGGTAGTGCGTAACCAGCGAAACTGTCACTTCGTCAACAGGTATATCCTTAAATAGCAAATCCATGTCTTCCACTGAATCGATAGCCACTCCGGACATGCCAACCTGCCCTCTGGATATGGGGTCATCGGAGTCATACATTTGAATTGTGGGAAGGTCAAAAAGGGGGTTCAGCCCTGTGGCACCATGCTCCAGCATAAATTTCATTCTCTGGTTGGTATCTTCCGGCCCACCAAAGCCGGTGAGCTGACGCATAGTGAATTCCCTGCCACGGTACATATTGGCATGTATGCCTCTGGTAAACGGCGCTTGTCCCGAATTACCCAGGTCCTGCGAATAGTCTAAATCAGCGTTATTAAGCGGTGTATACAGCATTTCCCTGGGGATACCAGAGCCTATGATTGTATGAGGAGTTACATACCAATTTTTTCGATCTTGCTCACGAACTGCCGTATCCCTCCAGTGGTCAAACTCCCGACGCAATTTATCCAGAGCCTCAGGGCTATACAGAGGAACACGCTCCCTGCCAGCCAACTTCGCCTGCAAAATTTCTTTAGTAGTCCTCTTTTCCCCAGCCATATCCTACTTCCCTCGCAGTATCGCCGTATCTAAATTAATCACTTAAACGATTTGCCAGGCGAGATGCCACTTTAGAGCGACAGATGGCTTACCTCAATTCTGCAGCAGGGGAAGTACTAATGGGCCTTCGGGAACAACAGCGATCTCGGTATCAGGCCCCAGGATGTTCAACGCCTTCTCTATGCCCTCTTCTATGGTGCGGATGGGCGTTATCATCATGTCCCTCACTATGGCATCATCCAATTCCGACACCAGGTAAATATCCTTTTTCAACTGAGCCCGGGCTAGAACCTGATTTTCCCACTGAACACCTATAGGCTGTTCCCGTTTTACCTTCTGCAGAACTTCTATAGGACGATGGCAGGCTGCATGCACTTCATGGAATATCTCCGGGCCAACACCATCATAGCAGGCAGAAGCCAGTATTATGATTCCTCCATCACGGGTTATCTCTGAGCCCATGTCTATCCCCTTACAACTTTGATACAAGTCCAGGTCCAGTGGCGCTCCGCTGTTCGTGGTAACGGTAATATCTACTTTATGGTCAACCTTCACCCCAGCTATCTTTCTCTCGATTTCACATCCTCTCTCATGAGCTTCTATAAAATCCCCTGCCACCACATGGGTAATCTGTCTCTTCCGGTTTAACAGCACATTAACTATGAAATCGAGTTTAGCCATTTTCGCCTGCTCTATCATATCCTCGTGCATCTGGTTACCCTTGAGAATGCCGGCTCTGCTATTCGGATGCTCTATCATCTTATAACTATGGTTCCCGTAAGCAGACCTCACGCTGAATACGCCAGGTGCTATGCTTTTCCTGCTGCCAGAGAAACCAGCAAAGAAGTGGGGTTCAATAAATCCAGTGCTCATACGGAAATCCGCATTCATCACTGTGGTATTGATATCAACCTGAGTACCTCGGGATGTTGTACCGATATATACAGTTCGGTTAACATCATGATTCTCCACCCTGTAGTTTGCTACAATCTGCTCACCCAACATATCAGCCAATCCCTGTCTATCCAGGGGAGGATGCAACCCCAGAGCGACTACTATTGTTATATTCTCCCGGGGTACCTTCCGTTCTAACTCAGCCAGTATCGGGGGAAGCAACCTGTCATCAGGACACGGCCTGGTATAATCGGTAACTAAGACTACAACCTTGTCACTATCGCTGATGCGGTCGACAAGAGGAGGGCTTCCTATAGGATGTCTCAAACTATTTGTTATAGCCTCACTCTCATTTTCCAGCCCTTCCACATCTTCCGTACCCAGAACATAAGCGATATTAGCAGTCGGGACCCTCACCTTTAAAGAAGACTTACCATAGGGAAAGTCAAATTCAGTAGTATCCATCACATTATCGCCCTCCCTGGATTTAATATATTGTTGGGGTCAAACACCCCCTTAATCCCTCTCATCAACTCCCACTGCTTACCATCCGGGCAGAGGTCCAGTTCAGGAACCCTGACTACACCCACACCGTGTTCACCTGTTATCACTCCATCCAACTTAATGGCTTCCTTATATACTTCCCTTTTCACCTCTCTAACCAGCCCTCTGGGTTCTAAATCATTCATTAAATGAGGATGGAAATTGCCATCTCCAATATGACCGTAAAAGGGAATAGTGGTATTATACCGCCTGGCGATTTCATCGCACCTATCCATGATAAGCCCGACGCTATTGGGCGGCACTGTCACATCCAGAATATCAGCCGATTTGTCCTTTATGGCTGAATATATCTCACTTCTCATTTTCAGAATGTCAGCCTGTTCTTCTTTCCTTTCAGCAATCACGGTATCAACTGCACCACACTCTTCACAAATAGCCGATACCCGTTCTGCCTGCGAATATACCTCATCATCGTTCGCTCCCGTCAGTATCACAATCAAGAAACCCTTCCCCTTGCTAACCGGCCACTTCAACCCCAAATATTCAGCCGAAGCCTCAATCACCGGGCGGTCGACATATTCCACAGCTAATGGTATTACCCCGCTGCGCAGTATTTTGGGAACGGTATCCATAGCATCGTGACGCTCATCGTATGCCACCACCATGGTACCGCTGCTGGCAACCTTGGGGTACAAACGGAAAATTACCCTGGTTATTACCCCCAAAATTCCCTCACTGTGTATCATCAGATGCAGTAGGTCAAGCCCCTGGTTATTCTTGATCAGCTTCCCACCCAAATTAAGTATCTCTCCAGTGGGAAGCACCACTTCCAGACCTTTCACATAGTTCCTGATAACTCCATACTTTACTGCCCTTGCTCCACCAGCATTGCAGGCAACCAGACCACCTACCTGCGCCCCCTCATCTCCAGGATGTGGCGGGAAAAACAGCCCAGCTTCCTCCACCGCTAGTAACATGTCACCCAGGCTAACGCCAGCCTGGACAACTATCATTAAATTATCTTTATCCACCTCCTCAACCTTATCCAGCCTTTCCATAGAAAGAACTATGCCATCCACAGTGGGCATAGCACCTCCACATAGCCCTGTGCCCCCCCCTCTGATGAAAACAGGCGTCTTCTCTCTATTTGCCAGTTTTAAAATCTGCGATATCTGTTGGCTATCGGCGGGCTTCACTACCACAACATTATCAGCCGGCTTGGGCCTCACGGCCAGAGCCGTCTCATCCACCAGATAGCTCTCCATCTGGTCCCGTTTTGTTATAACCCAATCCTCACCCACAACCTCCCGCAATTTCTCTACATTCATCATGAACTCCTGCTCTTAATTTCGTTGGTTAACCTGGGCACCACTTCATATAGGTCCCCGACGATGGCATAATCGGCCAGCTTCAATATAGGCGCAGAAGGGTCAGTGTTTATAGCCACAATAACATCAGAATCTCGCATGCCGGCTAGATGCTGAGAACTTCCCGAAATTCCACAGGCGATGTAAATCTTGGGCTTAACGGTGTTGCCACTGAAGCCAACCTGGTGCTCTTTGCCTATCCAGCCATCATCTACCAGCGGCCGGCTAGAGCCGACTATACCTCCACAAAGCTTCGCCAGTTCTGCTAGAATGTTGAAATCCTCCGCTCTCTTCAATCCCCTACCACCTGAGACAATCACCTCAGCCTCCGCTATATTGACCTCCCCCGACTTCTCCTTATTTACAATGGTCAACAGCGAGGGCACAATCTCAGCGTCTTTCTTTATTATCTCTCCCTTTCTACTGGCATCCCGAACCCCTTTGGGCATAACTTTATATCTAACAGTCGACATCTGCGGCCTGGTCTTGGTCTTTATATGAGCCAGGATATTGCCGCTAAAGGCAGGACGAATCTGGATTAAACTGCCATCCTTATCCACATCCAAGCCAGTACAATCTGCTGTCAGCCCCGTGCTCAATGCTACAGCCACTCTGGGCCCCAATGACCGCCCCAAATGGGTTGCCCCTAACAGGAAAACCTCTGGCTTGACTTCCTTTACCAATCTGACGATATTGTGCTTGTAGTTTAATAAATCAAAATCTTCCAGAGCTGGATGGTCATATAAGAATACCTTATCTGCTCCGTAATAAACTAGCTCCCGGGCCTCTTCCTCCATCTGGTGGCCTAGTACGACGCTGGAAACCCCTAGGCCAATCCTGTCAGCTAACTCCTTACCCTTACCCAGCAATTCATATGCAACGGGGTGAATTTTGCCATCCCGTTGCTCGGCAAAAACCATTAAGCCTGCATGGCCGTTCATTTTATCCCTATACCTCCTAATATTCCTGCTTTCTCTATCTCATCCATAAATCCCTTCACGGATTCATCCACAGCACCTCTGAAAACCCTGCCTTTCCTGCCTTCTTCACTGGGTATGGTAATCTTATGAACCATGGTAGGCGAGCCCTGTACTCCAAAACTGTCCTTGTCAGCCACTGAAGAGAGCGCCTCGGCATCCCATACCTCAACTTGAGCCTTCCTGGCATTTAACTTGTCGCGCAAGCTGGGAAGCCGCGGCGTATTGACATCCTTGGTCACTGTGATTAACACAGGAAAACCAGACTGTATTGAGTAACGAACACCCTCCATATCACAGGCAACTACCAGCTTTTCCCCTATCTCTACCACCTTTGATACATAAGCCACATGCGGTATGCCTAAATGTTCAGCAATCTCAGGCCCCACTTGACCCGTGTCTCCATCAACGGTCTTTTCTCCACATATAATCAAATCGAATTCCCCCAGCTTCCTTATGGCACTGGCAAGCGTATACGAGGTAGCCAATGTATCAGCACCGGCAAAGGCCCTGTCCACCAGCAAAACACCTCTATCCGCTCCCCTGGCCATGGCATCTTTCAACGCCGCCTCCGCCTGCGGAGGCCCCATGCTTATGGCGGTAACCGTGCCGCCTAACTTCTCCTTTATCTGAACGGCTGCCTCTAACACATTCATATCAAAGGGATTAATCTCCGCCCCGGCCGAACTTCTGTCCACCCTTCCTTGCTCAACATCAAACTTCACCTCAGTCATATCAGGTACCTGTTTAATTGGCACTACAATTCTCAATATATCACCTCCAAACAAGATTTCGTAATATACCAAGATAACGACATTGCTGCAGAATTGTGAACCATTCCCGGTTGCTGCTGACAAACTATATGACAACCACAAGCTACCACAATCAGCATAGGGTACTACTTTTGCCCCGGGCCGTCAAAACTTTTGCCCGCTGAGATTGTTTAGCAATCCCATTTGTCATTCTGAGCCCTAGATTTGCCATTCGCGCCCTAGATTTGCCATTCTGAGCCCTAAATTTGCCATTCGCGCCCTCGATTTGTCATTCTGAGCCCTGCGGGCGAAGAATCTCCTTGAGACTTTTCGCGGAGTTTATCCTGAGCTGTACCAGATTCTTCGCTACGCTCAGAATGACAGTAGGCAAAGGGCTCCCTCAGAATGACAAGAAGCACAGGGCCCAGAGCGACATTTTTACCAATTAGTAACCACTCCCACCCCTCAGGGTGATGCCTAAACCGGCCGCCACACACTAGATATTGCCCGGGATGAAGCCCACCCAGGCAATATCTAGCAATAGCTATTTAAAGCCTCTAAACATCAAACCGGGAAGTGTTAAACTTATTGCAGGGAACCTGAGACAAATCAGCAGGCCAATAAACTGAAGGCCGAGGAAGGGAAGGGCAGCCTTGATAATGTCCTCCATACTTACCCCGGGAGGTGCTACTCCCTTGAGATAAAACAGGGCATAACCAAAAGGAGGGCTCAAGAAAGACATCTGCATATTGACATTGTAAATGATGCCGAACCATAACGGGTCAAAACCCAGTTCGATGATTACAGGAAGAAAGATAGGCACACACAGGTACATAATGCCTACCCAGTCCAAGAACATCCCCAGAAAGATGAGGACAGCCATCATTATGGTCAGGATGCTCCATCGACCCAGCCCTAAGCCCAGCAGCAGACCGGCTATGAAGTCGCCCCCGCCTAGAGCCAGGTAGAAAGTGACGAAAGCCAGTGCTCCAAACATGGTCCACAGGACCATGACGGTAGCGCTTATCGTTTGGTTGCTGGCGGAAAACACGTTTTTCCAGTTAAGCTGGCCCTTCGAAGCAGCAATCAATACGGCACCGAACACACCCACACCAGCAGCCTCGGTTATGCTGGCCAGCCCGAAGAAAATTGAGCCAAAAATGGCGATAATAAGTAGCAGAGGAGGAGCTACTCCTCTCAGGTCAATGAGTTTCTTCTTCCAGGTTAACATGGCCCTCTCCTCCTTGGAAAGAGGTGGACCAAGCGACGGATTCAAATAGCACCTTATAGTTATATAGCCGATAAAAATAGAGGAAAGGACAAGGCCAGGCAGGATACCGCCCATAAACAGTTTCCCACACGATTCCCCAGCCACCAGAGAGTACATAATGAACAATACGCTGGGAGGAATGAGGATTCCCAGAGTTCCCCCGGCCATAATAGACCCCAGGGCTATTTGCTTGCTGTACTTGTGTTCCAACATAGTCGGCAGGGCGAAAATTCCCATAGTAACCACCGCGGCACCGATGACGCCAACTACAGCCGCCAACATAGTGCCTACCAGCACCGCCGCCGACGCCAACCCACCTCCCAATGGACCTGTCCACTCCTGAAATGTGTTAAACATGTCCTGGACGATGCCAGCCCGCTCCATTATACTCGCTAGAAAGATAAACAGGGGAATAGCAAACAGAAGGTACTGGTACATCTGACCAAAGACACGTATAGCAAGGACACTTAAAGCCGCCGGACTCCACAGGATGGAGATAAATACCACTGCCAGAGCACCGGTGGCAAAAGCC
>CAZILT010000080.1:0-5941 GCA_964540185.1 uncultured Dehalococcoidales bacterium | reverse complement strand
AAATGATGGCACCTTCAATGCTGATAAAATACAGCTTCACAAAGATATAAAGGAAATTGAGCAGGAGGTTAAGAAAGAATGCCCCGCTGTTAAACTCGAATCCCTGATCCTATCAGTGTCCAAGTATAAGGATATAAAAGATTCATTTGAAGACAGCAAAAGAACAAAAGAGGACTTTGAGAGAAATCACGTTCTCTTTATGGAAGATAAAAATGTAATGGATAAGGTATTCCAGACACTCCTTTAATTTCCAACATAAGACTAGCCAAGGCAATCCGTTTGATGATTGAACTGCAAGGAAAGGTTGATGATGTGTATATCAAAATTGACTAGCCAGTCTTGGAATTCTTTTCGGAGCTTAAAGCTCCATTTCCCTCAATGGTACGATTAAAGGAAAAGCCTTGATTTTGGCTAAGAGCTTATAATCAGCGGTGACCAGGGGAATATGGCGTGTCTGTGAAACTGCCAGGTATGCCGCATCATATAAGGTAATGTCCTGGGAAAAAGCAAGTCCTATCGCTGATTCAAAGACTTCGGAAAAATCCACCAGCTCCAGCTCTAACCTAACAAGACTCATAGCTGCCCTTGAAACATCTTCTTTCCCAAGATGCGGATTGAAACGAAGGGCATTGCAAACTTCATATAGAACTAGAGAGGAACTCATAAGCATTACTGTTCCCTCAATATGGTCATTCAGCATCCTTCCTGATTTTTCAGCATCCTCCTCAAGCCGGGAGAACCATTTAACTACAACGCTGGCATCTACTACATATCTGGAGGGCACCTTCACCTTGTCTCCCTCCACTTCCTTATCTCAGCTACCCCATCCCACTCGCCTGCCTTTTCCCGCAACTGCTTTATCTCCAAGGCTGCCTTTAGCATTCCCTCCCGCTTTCCTTTTTCTTTCTCCTCATTCTCCTCCTGTTCGACGAAAAATCGTAGTGCCCGCTGGATAAACCCACTTCTAGTATCTCCCCGCCTCCGAATGAAGGCATCCACCCTTCTTAGCTCTTCATCAGGCAAAGTAATGTTTATCTTTACTGCTTTACCCACCTTAATACCTCCTTATATACCTACTATATAGCTTATTGATAAGGAAGTCAAGGAGGCTTGGTTAGTGTCACAGCGATGCAGACAAAAAGATTGGCTATTTTTATCATTCCAAGCATGCTTCCCTTAACCTTGAGCTCAAATCATGCCACTAATGAATTCAGGGAAATCTCCGAATTGAGGCTTATAGATTGGGATTTTATACCTGGCTATGATTTGATGAGATACTTTGACAGATATATCAAGTCTGTGAGAAGATGAAGCGGTGGGGCAACAGAAGAGGAAAGCTATTTTCTTATTGACTGGAACAGTGATATAAGAAAATGGCTCAAGGCCTGATTAAATTCGATAGGAGGTTACAGAAAAATGGCAGTAGCAGAGATAAATGTTATCCCTCTAGGTACAGGCACTCCCTCAGTTAGCAAATACGTGGCCAGCGCAGTTAAAGTCCTGCAGCAGGAGAAGGATTTAAAGTACGAGATAAACTCCATGGGAACAGTTGTAGAAGGTGATGTGGACAAGATTTTAGCTGTGGCAAGGAAGATGCATGAAGCTCCCTTTACCGATGGGCTCGCCAGGGTGGAAACTATAATTAAAATCGATGACCGGCGAGACAAAGCTCTAAGCATGAGCGGCAAGGTGGAATCGCTAAAGGAAAAGTTAAGATACTAGCTTAGCAGGGGGGAGAACCACTCCACCTGTCCTGAACATTATGAGATTCTTCGGTTACTTTGCTCCCTCAGAATGACAAGGAGAAAAAAGCTCAGAATGACAAGAGGTTAAGGGCTCACGAGGAAGTTTGCTAGAGACTCTTCGCTGTCACTCAGAGTGACAGAAACAAACTCAGAGTGACAGAAATAAAATCAGGGTGACAATTAAATGGGCTCAGGGTGACGGAAATAAAGTCAGGGAACAGTTTAAAACAAGCTCAAGGGATTCTTTGCGGCGCTCAGGGTGATAGAAATAAAGTCAGAGAGCAGTTTAAAACAAGCTCAAGGAGCACTTAGATAATCCGGCTTAAGCTTGCACCTCAATTGGTGCGCCTACTCTGGGAATGATAACCTGCCTGTTGGCGCCAACCTTAGCCAGGAAAAGCTCAGGATGCTCCGTATGCACAGGAATCACTATTCGTGGATTGATTGCTTCCACAATTTCCATCAGTTCAGCAGCTGAGGCATGTCCTGAGCTGTGAAGACCTCTCTCACTTTCAACCACTTTGCCTGTTTCGACATCAGGAACACCTGCTGATAAGAACCCAAAATGGTCAATCCACTGCCTTAACCTTCTCATATCAATGCGCTGCTCTTCATTAAAAGCCTCGCTGGATGAGTAAATATATAGCCCACCTCTACCTGGCTTGATATCAATCAGTTCATTTATATCCCAGAAGCTCAGACAGAGGATATAACTTCCTTCATCATATCTGATATCCTCAGGTTGAACCGTTTTGCCCCTATCTTTATAACGCTGGAGTAAATCCTCCTCCCAATTAAGAGCATTCTTAACCTCTTCATATACAACCAAAATATCATCGGTGATAGGGTCGGGTATTTCGGACATTACATAATATATAGACTGCAACAGGTAAGCATCTTTGGCTAGAACGGCAAGTTTTCGTCCACACTCGCAGGCAATTTCCCTGAACGTCATCAGTCTCTCCAGGTTTCTAGGACCGAAATCAGCAACCACCAACTTGCCCTCGGCTTCCCTGACTTTCTCAAGGGCATTTTCAAGAACTTCATCCTCAGTTACTGCATCGCCTTCTTCGTTGATGTTAGTCCCTTCGCACAATAGCACGATAGGCTTAAGCTTTGCTGCTTCATTGGCAAACTCCCTGGTCTTGTAACCCATCTTGCCATGCAAGCGCAAGTCTCCGGTATAAACAATCCATCCCTCGCTTGTCTCAACGGCAAAAGCTGTTGCCCCATAAATGGAATGGTCAACAGGAAAGCTTCTTACCTTGAGATTGCCCACTTCATTGCTAATCCTGGTCTGTTTGCAATCTAATTGCCTGCCTCCCACTGCCATCTTCCAGAAGCTTTGCGCTTGAGGAGATAATGACGCTGGCTCGGTGAAAAAAAATTGTCTCTGTAGCGAAGCGTACTTCTTCCAATTACATGGCCTGATTAGATGCTCTTGCTCCTCACGAGGCACAACGTAACACACTTCCTTCTCAAAATCTCCTATACTTATGTCCTGAATTGCTTTGACCAGGAAAGCGGTGATAGGGCTGCACACAACAGGAATGTCAGGATTTAGAAAAGATATATGACCACTGTGGTCTAGATGAGCATGAGAAAGTAGAACAGCATCTAAATGGACATCTCTTATCTCACAGCGTAGCCTTGACCAGACATCATCCCACGACGGTTCAAGCCCACTTCTATAGATACTCTTCAAAGGAGGCAGAAGCCCTATCTCAAACAGGTCTGTCAAACCTCTGCTGGCACGAGGTTTTAGATATTCCTCAAAGTATTGAGACCAAACAGCATAGTTAATGCCGAAATCGAAAGCTAATGTGGTGTCGTCGGCCTCTAAAAAAATCTTGTTTCCACCTATCACGCCGGCACCACCATAAACAGTAATGTTGATAGTCATTGTGCTATACGCATCCTATTCTAGCAATTTTCATCTTATCTCAGCATTATGATAACACTCCATGCAATCCACAAAGCATGTTTTTTGCACTTTGCTAAGGCTGATGTTACAATGCCACCGCTATGGTACTTAGCGATCACACAATCAAAGAGGAGATCGCTAGAGGCAGGATAGTTGTTGAGCCCCTTCATCCTGAATGTATCCAGCCAGCCAGCATTGATGTCCACCTAGATAATAAGCTCCTCGTGTTTAAAACCTGGCGCCCTCCTTTCTACATTGATGTTAAGCAACGTATAGATAACCTATCTGAACCGGTGGAAATTAGACAAGATAAGCCTTTTCTGCTAAATGCTGGGGAATTCGTTTTAGCCAGCACACTGGAATCGATTACTATACCGGATGATATTGTAGGTCGGCTCGAAGGTAAGAGCTCTCTGGGCCGAATTGGACTTTTGATTCACTCCACTGCCGGTTATGTTGATCCCGGCTGGCATGGAAACCTTACCCTTGAACTATCTAATGTGGCTAAGCTGCCGGTAACCCTGTATTATAAAATGGCAATCGGTCAAATCTCCTTCCTACGTTTGACTTCGCCCGTAGATAAAGCCTATGGCTCAGCCGGTCTGGGAAGTAAATATCAGGGACAAACCGAACCCACCACTACCAGATATTACGAGGATTTTGCCAAGGAGTATTAATACCAATGCCATCTACAGAATATATGGAGAGTGCTCTATCCTTAGCTAGATTAGCCATGGGAGGTACCAGCCCCAACCCTGCGGTAGGAGCCGTCATTGTCAAGGACGGGGCCGTTGTGGGCAGAGGATATACACAGCCAGCCGGTTCAGAACATGCCGAGGTGATGGCACTCCGCCAGGCTGGCGACAAAGCAAGGGGCGCAGCCATGTATGTTACTCTGGAACCCTGCTGCCATTATGGGCGCACTCCACCTTGCACCCACGCTATAATCAATGCTGATATTTCAGAAGTATATATAGCGTTGCTTGACCCCAATCCCTTAGTCTCAGGCCACGGGGTAAAAGAGCTAAATGAAGCTGGCATTAAGACTTATGTCGGAGCTTACCAGGAAGAAGCCTACCGGGTAAACGAGGCCTATATCAAATTTATTACCACGGGCTTACCTTTCGTCATCGCCAAATTTGCCATGAGCCTCGATGGTAAGATTGCTACCAAGACTGGACACTCTAAATGGATAAGTAATGAAGAAGCCAGGAAGTATGTGCATGTCCTGCGCCATATCGCTGATGCTATTATGGTAGGGGTAAATACTGTTATTGTTGATAATCCCCGACTTACTGCTAGAGGCTGCTGTGGCAAAGGCGGTGAGACAAAGACGCAACCACTGCGTTTAATCGTCGATAGCAATGGAAGAACACCGTTGGATTCTCAGCTTTTCAATCAGCCGGGAAGAACTTTGCTTGCTGTAGTCGAACCTCTTGATGTGGAAAGGAAAAAAAGATTTGCCCAAATTGGGGTTGAAGTGCTGGAATTACCAGGAATGGAAGGGCTGGTAGACCTGAAAGAGTTATTCCAGGTAGCGGGAAAACGAAGCATAGTCACTATTTTAGTAGAAGGAGGAAGTAAACTCCTGGGGTCTCTCTTTGACCAGCACTTAGTAGATAAAGTGTTAGTCTTCATTTCACCAATTATCATTGGTGGTACCAAAGCTAAAACTGCAGTAGGCGGGGATGGAGTTGCTAGTGTAGTTGATGCTCTCTGCCTCAGCCAGGTTGATATCAAGAACTTTGGCGATAACATACTGGTCAGTGGCTATATTGATAAAAGAGCCCCACAAAAATCGCAGATTTTGCAGTAGAAATTATGTTTACCGGAATAACCGAGGAAATTGGCACAGTCAAAGATGCGACTTCAAATCACTTAGTTATCGAAGCCCGAAAGGTGCTTGAAGGAATAAAGATAAGTGATAGTATAGCTGTTAACGGAGCCTGCCTGACTGTTACTTCCTTAAATAACAGCACCTTCAGTGTTGCTATTATGCCTGAGACACTGCGCTACACAAATATTGGTGACCTTCATTATGGCGACCAGGTAAACTTAGAAAGAGCACTAATAGCAGGTGGACGCCTTGGTGGTCACTTAGTCCTAGGTCATATCGATGATACTGGTGAGGTAATGACAATAATCCCTGAGGAAGCTGCATGTATTATGAGGATTTCAGTTCCGGCCAGGCTAATGCCTTACATGGTCACTAAGGGATTCATCGCTGTCGATGGTATTAGCCTTACCATTACGGACCTTGATGATTTGTCAT
>CAZILT010000079.1:0-18504 GCA_964540185.1 uncultured Dehalococcoidales bacterium | reverse complement strand
ACAGGTCAGGAAATGTCACCTCCAGGGAAACTGGGGCGAGGCTACAAACCTGATGATAGACGCAGCCCGAAAAGTAGAACAAGGCGGCGCAGATTTTGTTTTAATTTGCACTAATACCATGCATAAAATGGCAGAAGATGTTGCCGCAAGTATAACTATTCCCCTACTGCATATCGCAGATGTTACCGCCGAGAAAATTATTCCGTTCGGTTTCAAGAAACTTGGCCTTTTAGGTACTACATTTACTATGGAAGAAGAGTTTTACAAGGGGCGTCTAAAAGAGAAATATGATCTTGATGTTGTAATTCCCAACAAAGCTGATTGCCAAACACTCGACAATATAATTTTCAACGAGCTATGTTTAGGAGAGATAAAGCATTCATCCAGGGAGCAAATTAAAACAATAATGAAAAAGCTTATTGCCAATGGTGCACAGGGAATTATCTTAGGCTGCACAGAGTTGCCTCTTTTGGTAAAACAAGAGGATTCTCCTGTTCCACTCTTTGATACTACCGCAATACATGCCGAAGCTGCAGTGGAATATGCACTCAAGGATTAAGGGAGATTTCAATGCCTGAAAACCCAAAGGTTGGCTTAGCCTTAAGTGGCGGCGCTGCTCGTGGCTTAGCTCATATAGGAGTATTAAAAGCCATTGAAGAAGAATCAATGCCTATTGATATGATAAGCGGCACAAGTGCCGGGGCATTGGTAGGAGCCTGCTATGCCAAAGAGAAAAGTGCAAAGGCTTTAGAGGAGATGGCACTGGGAATAGACTGGAGAAAACTAGCCCATCTAATCGATCTGAACTTGATAGTCCTATGGAAAGGGTTCGTTCAGGGGCAGAAAGTTAAATCATTTTTAAGCTCTATTATTGGAGATGTGGAGTTCAAAGATTTAGCCATACCGCTGGCGGTTGTAGCTGCTGATGTTCACAATATGGAGGGAATTATCATCAAAGAAGGCTCAGCCATAGAAGCGGTAAGAGCAAGTATCTCCCTGCCAGTGATATTCACGCCGGTGAAATGGAAGAACAGATTTCTGGTTGATGGTGGAGCAGTCAATCCCATGCCAGCAGACGTTGTCCGCCACATGGGGGCAGAAGTAGTTATTGCCGTGAATATACTTGGTATAGGGCGGCAAGGAAAAGATAATAAACCAGTCAAAGAGAGGAGCACCCTAGCATCAACTGTCCACACTAAAGACGCACACCTGCTGGCCATAAAGAAAAGAGTTGATAATCTACTACGGCAGAATAAAGACAAAACCAGGATATTGAGCGATATTAGGGACCTCGCCCAAACTAAAATTTATAGCGGCGTAGGAAAGATAGACCCGCAAACACCAAATATATTCGATGCTTTGATGCAGTCAATACATGCCATGGAATACGAAATTGTTAGATTATCAGCAAAATCTGCAGATATAGTCATAACCCCCGATGTTAGCCATATTGGAACATTTGAATTCTACAGAGGAGAAGAGGCTATATCGCAAGGATATAAAGCCACAAAAGATATATTGCCCGGGCTGCAAGCAAAGATTCATAGTTCTTAACTCGTGGTTTCCATCAGCCTTTTCATTAAATGTTACAATATGCAAGGTGCCAAAAATCAAAAACTAAGGAGGGTGGAAATGGAAACAAGGTATGTCTACTTCTTTGGCAATAGCAAAGCGGATGGAAAAGCAGAGCTAAAAGATATCCTGGGAGGTAAAGGAGCTAACCTTGCTGAAATAGCGAATATGGGGGTTCCAGTCCCTCCAGGATTCACCATTACATCCGAAACCTGCAACTTTTACTTCCGCAATAACAAAAATTATCCTGACGAATTAAAATGTCAGGTGGATGAGAATCTAGCTAGAATAGAAAAGATCATGGGGGCAAAATTCGGTGGTGAGGAAAACCCCTTGCTTCTCTCTGTACGCTCAGGCGCCAGAGTGTCTATGCCCGGCATGATGGACACCATACTCAATATAGGCTTGAACGAGGACACAGTTCGTGGTTTAGCGAAACAGCTTAAAAATGAAAGATTTGCTCACGACAGTTACCGAAGATTCATCCAGATGTATGGCAAAACAGCAATGGGGATGCCAGGGGAGATCTTCGAGAAATTCATGGAGGATAAAAAGAGACAGAAGGGGCTTACGTTGGATACGGAGTTCTCAACTGAGGACCTTAAGGATCTAATAGAAAGGATGAAAACCCTAATAAAAGAAACAGGAACGGAATGCCCCTCAGACCCTGGCACGCAGCTGTGGAAAGCCATCTCTGCTGTCTTTGAATCCTGGGATACTCCCAGGGCTATAGCATATAGAGCAGCCAATGACATCCCCCACACCTGGGGAACAGCAGTAAATGTTCAAGCTATGGTTTTCGGGAATATGGGAGATAGGAGCGGTACTGGAGTTGTTTTCTCCCGAGACCCATCAACAGGGGAAAGAAAACTTTTTGGAGAATTTATGCGCAATGCTCAAGGCGAGGACCTAGTGGCAGGCTTTAGAACCCCTCAACCCATAAGCGATTTAGCAGAATTTATGCCCCAATGCTACAGAGAGCTTTCAAACATTTCCCAGAGATTGGAGCGACACTTCAAGGATTTACAAGACATTGAATTTACCATCCAGGATGGTAAATTATGGATCTTACAAACAAGGACAGGAAAAAGATCTGCCCAGGCAGCGGTTAAAGTTGCCATTGATATGGTAAGGGAAAAATTAATTAGCGGAAAGGAAGCCCTGGGTTACATCACTCCCCGGGATATAGAGCAACTATTACATCCCACTCTCGATCCTACAGTGGAAAAGGAAGTCATTGCTACTGGCCTCCCTGCCTCTCCAGGGGTTGTTTCCGGGAAAATAATATTTGACCCACAAGAACTGGTTCAGGTCACTCAGAAACATGCTGATGATTTTATTCTAGTTAGAAATGAAACATCAGCCGATGATTTCCCGGGAATAAGCGCTGCTGCCGGATTACTGACGGTCAGAGGCGGAACAACCTCCCATGCCGCAGTTGTGACCCGAGGTATGGGGAAGACTTGTATAGTAGGCGCAACTGCCATAAACATTGATACCGTGAGAGAAGAATTTATCGCGGGGAATAAAGTATTCAGAAAAGGAGATTACATCACCCTGGACGGAAACAAAGGGGAGGTTATCGCAGGGAAACTTCCCGTCATCGCCTTCAAGCCCAGCCGGGACTTGGAAGAATTGTTGGTTTGGACAGATTTGGCTAAAAGGCTAAAAGTCATGGTAAACGCTGACAACCCCCAAGACGCCAAGTTAGCTAGAGAACTTGGCGCCGAAGGGCTGGGGCTTTGTAGAACTGAGCACATGTTCTTTCACCCCAACAGAATAGACCATTTTAGGACAATAATAATCTCTGAGGATACCGCAGACAAGAAAAAGGCTCTGAAAAAGCTTCTGCTGATTCAAAGAGCAGAATTTGAGCAGATTTTTGAGCAAATGGAAGGCTTGCCTGTCATCATTCGCCTTTTAGACCCTCCACTTCATGAGTTTCTTCCCCTACCCTATGCCGAGGATGAACTCAGGACTTTATCCAAGCGGCTAGGCATTCCTTTCGGAAGGCTCCGAGAGAAAGTGGGGAAATTACACGAGTCCAATCCTATGCTCGGTCACCGCGGCTGTCGCCTTGGCATCACCTCCCCTGAAATTTACCGGATGCAGGTTAGAGCTATAATGGAAGCTGCTTGCGAGTTGAGTAATAAAGGCTTTAAGGTTTTTCCTGAGATAATGCTACCTCTTATAGCACATGTGGAGGAGTTAAAGTTTCTCAGTGACATTGTGACTAATACTTGTCAACAGGTAAAGGAGAAAATGGGGGCTGAGGGCTTAAGCTACAAAATAGGAGTAATGATTGAGCTTCCTCGAGCTGCTCTTATCGCTGATGAACTAGCCAAGTTTGCTGATTTCTTTTCCTTTGGTACCAACGATTTAACTCAAGCGACTTTAGGGATTAGCCGAGACGACAACGGGTCTTTTATGCCCTTTTATCTTGATAGGGGAATTCTCAAGGCTAATCCTTTCGCTACCCTGGACGAGACAGGGGTCGGTGAACTTATAAAAATGGCAGTAGAACGAGGCAGAAAAACCAACCCCGACTTAGAGATAGGCATTTGTGGAGAGCACGGAGGAGACCCCAAATCTATAGAATTTTTTGATAAAGTGGGCTTAGATTATGTGAGTTGCTCGGTTTACCGCGTGCCTGTAGCCCGTCTTGCCGCAGCAAGGGTGGCGATAACACAAAAGGCTTGAACTTTGAGAGCTAATTCATTGCCCTTAGCTAGTGCCTATGCTAAAATCCATTAAGTTTTCATGGTCACTACCGATGAGCTGAAGTACTGGATAGGTTTTTCCCGCATCCCGGGAATTGGGCGAGTAAGGATTTCACAGTTAAAAGAACACTTTGGCAGTTTACAGAATGCCTGGAAGGCTCCAGAAGGCGAATTAAGGCAAGCAGGATTAGACTCACGAAGCACCGATGCTTTACTTCTGCTACGCACTAAAATCTCCCTGGATGCTGAAATAGAAAACCTGGAGCGCTACAAGGTAAGAGCACTCACTTGTGAGGACGCATCTTATCCTCCCAGATTAAGGGAAATCTATGATTACCCACCAGTGCTTTATGTCAGAGGCAATCTTTCGCCTCAGGATGAAATCTGTCTTGCTGTAGTTGGTACCCGCCGTCCCACCATCTATGGACGACAAGTAACCGAAGAAATCGTGGCCGACCTGGCAAGGAGTAACATCATTATCGTCAGTGGGCTAGCCAGGGGAATCGATTCCATAGCTCACCGAGCTACTCTGGATGCTGGAGGTAAAACTATAGCAGTTTTTGCCTCCGGGCTGGACATCGTTTACCCTGCCGAAAATGCCAGATTAGCTCAAACCATTATGGAGCAGGGAGCATTGGTAAGTGAATACCCCTTGGGTATAAGGCCTAAAGCCGAGAGGTTCCCGCTGCGCAATCGGATTATGAGCGGCTTGAGCACGGGAGTGCTGGTAGTAGAAGCGGGAGAGAGAAGCGGGGCTCTGATTACCGCCCTCCAGGCACTGGAACAGAATCGAGAGGTCTTTGCCATCCCGGGTAGCATCCTCTCTCCGGCCAGTAAGGGAACTAATCGCCTTATACAGGAAGGAGCCAAGCTAGTATGTAACTGCAATGACATTTTACAGGAACTAAACTTATCTATAGTCGCTCCTCAGCAGCTCGAAATCAAGGAATTCATACCTGCCAGCAACGCTGAAGCTGCGATACTAAAACAGTTAACACATGAGCCAAGCCACATAGATGAAATTTGCCGCCGTAGCGGCTTGACCATGCCAGAGGCAAGCAGCACATTAGCCATGCTAGAACTTAAAGGTATGGCAAAACAGGTAGGCAATATGAACTATGTATTATCTCACGGGGTTAAACCGGAGTAAATGTGACAAGAAAACTGGTTATCGTCGAATCTCCAGCTAAGGCGAGAACGCTAAACAAGATTCTGGGGCATAGCTACACTGTCAAAGCATCGCTGGGACATGTACGCGATTTACCCCGTTCAAGCCTGGGAGTAAAGGTGGATAAAGATTTCACCCCGAAGTATGTCATCCCACAGGGAAAAAGAAAGGTAATCCGTGAAATCAAACAGGCAGCAAGCAAAACCAGCTCTGTTTATCTAGCTACTGACCCTGACCGCGAGGGAGAGGCAATCTCCTGGCACCTTGTCAAAGCAGCTAACCTAGACAGGAATGAAATACCTGTTTACCGCGTTGTCTTTCACGAAATAACCAGCGAGGCAATAGAAAAGGCATTCAAGAACCCGCACTCCATTAACATGAACCTGGTTAACGCCCAGCAGGCAAGGCGCATCATGGATAGACTCGTGGGCTATAAACTAAGCCCGCTACTATGGAGAAAGGTGCAAAGAGGGCTATCCGCAGGTAGAGTTCAATCTGTAGCAGTAAGAATGGTTGTTGACCGCGAACAAGAAATCCAGAACTTTAACCCCGAGGAGTATTGGACTATTGAGGTTGAACTAGCCCCACTCAAAGAGCGGGAAGCAAGGTTTAAAGCCAGGCTGGTAGCCTTAGCTGATGGCACTAAGTTAGACATCAGCGGTAAAGAAGAGGCAGACAGGATTGCCGCTGACCTGGAAAAGGCCAATTATGTAGTTAAATCAATACAAATTAAACGTATAGCTCGCCAGCCAGCGCCACCTTTCATCACCAGCACCCTGCAACAGGAAGCCTGGAGGAAACTGCATTTTACCGCCAAGCACACCATGGCAATTGCTCAACAACTCTACGAAGGCTTGCCGCTAGGTGAGGAGGGCTCAGTGGGACTTATTACTTATATGCGCACCGACTCCACTCATGTCGCCGCACCTGCTATAAATGAGGTGAGAGAATTCATTGGTGAAAGGTATGGTAGCAATTTCCTGCCGCCGAGACCACGTCGCTTTGCCAAGAAAACAAAGTGGGCCCAGGAAGCTCACGAGGCAATTCGCCCCACCAAGATTTACCGCCAGCCAAGCCAGATTAAGCCATTTCTCAATCCAGACCAGCTAAAGCTTTATGACCTTGTCTGGAAATGCATGGTGGCCAGCCAGATGGCCCCAGCCTTATATGACACAACCAATGTAGAGATACAAGCCAACCATATCATTACCAGCGAAGCGAAGCAACCTCAAGGTTATCTTCTTAAAGCCTCTTCCTCTGTGGTTAAATTCCCCGGTTTCATCACTGTCTACAATGAGGGGAAGGATGAGGAGGAGAAAGAAATTCCTGTCTTCCTGCCTGAATTGGAAGTTGGTGACGGATTAATCTACTTGAGAACTTTACCTGAACAGCATTTCACCCAGCCACCACCCCGCTACACCGAAGCAACACTGGTAAAGGCACTGGAACAGAACGGCATTGGCCGTCCCAGCACCTATGCCCCCATCCTGTCCATCATTCAGGAAAGGGATTATGTATATAAGGGCAGTGGCAAGTTCTACCCTAACGAGCTAGGTGTGATTGTGAGTAGCATTTTGAAGGAGCATTTCGCCCAGATTGTTGATCTTGATTTTACCGCCCGGATGGAAAAACAATTGGACAACATAGCCCGGGGTAAACAGGAATGGGTATCCGTTTTAAGACACTTTTACTCTCCATTTGAGGGTATGCTACGTAAGGCTTCAGTCAATATAGACAAGGTTGACATGACCCAAACAACCAACGAAATCTGTCCCAACTGCGGCAAACCCATGGTGATAAAGGTGGGGCGTTTCGGCAAATTCTTGGCTTGCAGTGGCTATCCTGAATGTAAGACAACCATGCCCTTACAGGTCAAGACAGGAATTCCCTGTCCAGAATGCAGTGGAGAGTTGGTGGAAAGGGTCAATAAGAGAAAACAAGTTTTTTATGGGTGTAGCAAATTCCCCCAGTGCCACTTCACCACAAGCTATAAGCCACTGCCTCAACCCTGCCCTAAGTGTGGTAAGCTTCTGGTGCTGGATAGAAACGGCTGGGCAAAATGCACAGCCTGCAGTTATAAAGTAAAGTTATCTGAGCTGGAATCACAGAAACAAAAGGAGAAAGTGGCATCATGAAAATTTTAGTTATCAACGGACCAAACTTAAACATTCTGGGAAAACGAGACAAGGAAATATATGGAGAAACAACCTGGGCTGAAATTGATTCTCTGCTGAAGGAACAAGGGAAACAGCTCAATGTGGAAGTGGTAACCTTCCAATCTAATAGCGAAGGCTCCCTTATAGATTTTATTCAACAGCAAGCAGATTCTACAGATGGCATAATCATCAACCCTGGGGCTTTAACCCACTATAGTTATGCCCTATCAGACGCCTTAGCCGACATCCAGTTGCCAATAATCGAAGTCCACTTATCTAATATTTATGCCCGCGAGGAATGGCGAGCCCAATCTGTAACGGCTCCCGCAGTCATGGGGCAAATCAGCGGATTAGGCTGGAGAGGATACATTGCTGCCTTGCGAACTATAGTGGCTGAACTCGAAGGGAAACTGTGGCTATAAAGCGCCTGCACAAATTGCGCCCTGTGATCGCTGAAAGGGGCTTGGATGCTCTTCTAGTCTCCCAGCCAGAAAACTACCGCTATCTCGCTGGATTCACCGGCTCTTCAGGATGGCTAGTTATATCACACAGCGCTGCTGTTTTAGCCACTGACTCTCGCTACACAGAACAAGCTAAACAGGAGACGCAGGGTTTTGAAATCATCAAGATTAAAGGGGAGTTAGATAGCTGGCTCCCCGAGTTAGCATCTAACCTGGGGTGGCATAAACTGGGCTTTGAGGCAGACCATGTTTGTTACGCCAATTATCATAAGCTCAGCGAAATAATAAAGGTCAGGCAAGCTAACCTTGAGCTTATCCCTACTACCGGATTGGTGGAGCATCTTCGTTCCATAAAGGAGCCAGCAGAGCTGGAGCTTATCATGAAGGCAGTAGAGCTAACTGATGCTGCCTTTGAACAGATGAAATCGACAATTCGTGCTGGTGTGACAGAAAAGGAAGTAGCCTGGGAAATCGAGAAATTTCTTCGCCAGAACGGAAGTGAAGGGGTGCCTTTCGAAATTATAGTAGCCTCAGGCCCTAATTCAGCTTTACCTCATGCTAAGCCTACAGAAAGGGTAATCCACTCTGGTGAACCGGTGCTAATTGATATGGGAGCCAGAATCGGTGGTTATTGTAGCGATTTTAGCCGTACTTTATGCTTGGGCAAAAAGCTGAAAGCTGTCAGCTGTCAGCTATCAGCTATCTATAATATCGTCTTAGAAGCACAACTCACAGCTATAGACAAAATTGAGTCGGGTATAGCTGCCTGTGAGGCTGATAAGTTGGCGCGGGATGTTATCAAGCAGGCTGGCTATGGTGATAATTTCGGACATGGCTTAGGCCACGGCGTCGGGATAGCAATACATGAGCCGCCCACGCTCTCCTCCACTTCGACAGATTTGTTTGTCGATGGTATGATTTTTACCATAGAGCCTGGAATTTATATCGCCGGATATGGTGGCATTAGAATTGAAGACATGGTAACTCTGGAAAAAGGCAAGGCTAAGGTGCTCACCAAAGCAGAAAAGCATTTGTCATTCTGAGACCTATGGGCGAAGAATCTCCTACAAACTCTTCGCGGAGTTTATCTTGAGCGAGATTCTTCAGTCGCTTCTCTCCCTCAGAATGACAAGAGGCGAAGGGCTCAGAGTGACAATTTACTATTAATAAACACGGATGCTATTACATGATTGACGCTGGAGAGTTAAGAAAGGGGACCGCCGTAGAGCTAGAGGGCAAAATATATCAGATTACCGACTACCATCATATCAAGATGGGTCGAGGCTCAGCCCAGGTCCGATTACGTCTTCGTGATATTCATAGCGGCAATACTACTGAACGCTCCTTTCAGGCCAATGAAAGATTTACACCAGTGTTCCTGGAACACCGCCCAGCACAATACCTCTATAAGGATGGCAATCTCCGCTACTTTATGGATAACGAAAACTACGAACAAATGGCGTTAGCCACTGACCAAATAGGAGAGGCCATAAACTACCTTAAAGAAGGGTTAAATCTAGAGGTTCTATCCTGCAAAGGGGAAGCGATAAATATAGAGCTACCTGCCGCTGTAGAGCTTCAGGTCACAGAGACGGAGCCCGGATTCAAAGGGGATACGGCTAGCGGCGGCAATAAGCCAGCAAAGTTGGAAACCGGCATCAGCATCCAGGTCCCCCTGTTTATCACTGTGGGGGACATCATCAAGGTTGATACTCGCACAGGTGAATATCTGGAGAAGGCAAGTTGATAAAAGCTGATTTACATGTTCATACCTGCTACTCCCCTGACTGTTGCACGCCTTTGGCTAAGATAGTTGACCACTGTCTCAAGACTGGCATAGATTGTATTGCTGTGGCCGACCACAACACCATTGAAGGAGCTTTGAAATTAAAGGAGATGGCTCCCTTCAAAATAATCGTCGCCGAGGAGATTATGACATCCATAGGGGAATTGATGGGCTTATTCCTCAGCAGAGAAATCCCTAAAGGATTATCTGCCCAGGAAACAATAGCTCAAATCAAAAAGCAGGGCGGACTGGTTAACATTCCCCACCCATTTGGACGTCCATCATGGCACAATTCCTGGAAGCTAACATCCCCCGAAATCCTATCTCAGCTTGATATGATCGAGGTTTTCAATTCCCGCACTCCCCTCCCCAATAGCTCCAGCAAATCGCGGCAACTGGCGCAGAAATACGAGCTGCCTGCCACCGCTGGAAGTGATGCTCATACTTTAGCCGAAATCGGCAGGGCTTATGTGGAAATGCCCCAATTCAATAGCCCTAATGACTTCTTACACAGCTTAGCTCAAGGGAGAATAGTCGGGCGCAGGTCCAGCCCACTGATTCATTTTGCCAGTACCTGGGCCAAGATGAGGAAACGCTGTTGCTAAACATCGGTTGGTTCTCTACCGGCAGGGATGAAGCTGCCAGGCAGCTTTTACAGGCTGTGCAACAAAGTATCTCCAACGGCGATATAACAGGAAAAATCAGTTTTGTTTTTAGCAATCGGGAACCCGGCGAATCACAGGAAAGTGACTTGTTCTTCGATTTAGTCCGCAGCTATGGCATCCCCCTCATCTGCCTTTCCCATAAGAAATTCAAAAACAAAACAAAGCAGTCTCAGGAGGATTGGCGTCTCAAATATGATAGAGAGGTAAACAGCAGAATTGAAAGGTTCACCCCCGACCTCTGCATCCTCGCCGGCTATATGCTCATTGTAGGAGAAGAACTGTGCCGAAAATACACCATGATTAACCTCCACCCAGCACCTCCTGGCGGACCGGTAGGGAGCTGGCAAGAGGTAATGTGGAAGTTGATACAAGATAAAGCGGATAAAGCTGGAGCAATGATGCACCTGGTAACCCCTGAACTGGATAGAGGCCCGGCAATTAGCTACTGTCTTTCCCCCATCAAGGGAAAGCCATTCGACCAGTACTGGCAAAGCAATAACAAAAATATGCTGTTTAACCTCATTCGCCAGCATGAGCTTGCCACAGAGTTCCCTCTTATTATCTCCACACTGAAAGCCTTAAGCCGTGGTGAGATAAACATAAAAGATGGCAAGGTCATCGATGCCCAGGGAAAGTCGATTGACGGCTACGACCTCACACATGAAATAAACCAGGCCGTGAAGGAAAACTTGATATTTTAATGAACCTGATTTGTTTTGACCTTGAAGGCCCACTGACTCCCCAGGACAACGCCTATGAGTTGATGAAGCTATTACCCCAGGGAGATAACATTTTTCCAGTCATCAGCCGCTACGATGATTTGTTAACCCTGGAAGGCAGACAGGACTATGAGCCAGGAGATACCCTGGCTCTCATCACCCCCTTCCTGGCCTACTACGGAATAATGGAGAACCAAATCGCCACTATGGGGCAAGAAGCCAAATTGACCCCTGGCGCCCTCGAATTAATCTCCAGGCTGAAATCTCGAGGATGGCAGGTATTCTGCATCACTACCAGCTATGAGCAATATGCCTCAGCCATCACACACAGATTAGGAATCCCTAAGGAAAATGTGGCTTGCACCTCTTTCCCCTTAGACCAAATTCGTCAGTTACTGAACCAGGATGATTTCACCCTGCTGGAACAGGCAGAGCAGGAATTTACGACCCTCAGCAATGATGCTGAGATAAAAAAGACCCTGGATACTTTCTACTGGCAGAAGCTGCCACAGACAAGTTCAGGAAAAATCATAACCAAAGTTAAGGCAGTAGGCGGGAGACGCAAAGTGGAGGCACTGGAAAGCTTTGCTGCCAGAGTGGGAAAACCCTTCTCTGCTTGGGTGGCGGTGGGGGACAGCATCACCGATTACAAAATGCTTCAAACCATGAATACCGCTGGTGGTCTGGCCATCGCCTTCAACGCCAACGAATATGCCCTACCCTACTCCACCATGAGCCTGGCATCCACCAGCCTAGACGACTTATGGATAGCTCTGAAAGCATGGGAGAAAAACGGGCGACAGGCGGTAGAACTGACGGTCAAAGAAAGAGAAAAGGACGGTGGAACAGGAGACCGAGAGCACTTCCACTGGCTGGCTGAAACTAAAGATATATCTCGTCCCCTAGAAATCCATAACAGAATCAGACGGCTGGTCAGAAAAGAAGCAGCCAAACTGGGATAATATTATGTCAATAGGTAAATAGTACTTTTGGCTGAAAAATGTGGAATTTAGCCCAAGTTTCCTTAATGTAGCCAAGCCCCCAGTGACAATGATACTATAAAATAGTTATCACTCTACAATGCAAAGCTTCAATCTCGCTTCTTGGTGCCATTTATCAGCCAGGCCACTGTGACGATAAGGATTACAGAAACGATGATAGTGGTGATTAAGCCTGCTTTGCCCAAGCCCCAGAAGCTTGAGCCATTAGCGGCATAAGCCAGGGAACTTCCTTCCATCCAAGCCAACAGAGTGAACATATGCCTAACTCAATACCTACGGGCTTTACTCCCTTTTTTCCTCCTTCTCCGTTTTGGTAAGTATCTCATCAATCAGGCCGTACTCCACCGCTTGCTGGGGGTCAAGGTAAAAATCTCTGTCGGTATCATGAGCTATCTTCTCCACTGCTTGACCGGTATGCCTGGCAATAATATTGCGGATTTTCTCCTGCATCCTCATTATTTCCCTGGCAGCAATTTCAATATCGGCCGCTTGTCCCTGGGCACCGCCAATCGCCTGGTGAAGATGTATGGTGGAATTGGGCAGGGCATAGCGCTTGCCCTTGGTCCCGGCACAAAGAAGCAAGGTGCCCATACTGGCAGCCAGCCCAACACAGATGGTGGATACCTGACAACGAAGAAGCTGCATGGTGTCATAGATGGCCAGGCCAGCGCTAATCACCCCGCCAGGACAGTGGATATAAAGGCTGATATCCTTTTCCGGGTCCTCTCTCTCTAGGTAGAGAAGCTGGGCAATAATAAGATTGGCTATTTGGTCATTGATAGGTGTGCCCAGAAAAATAATCCTTTCCTTTAATAACAGGGAATATATGTCAAAGGCACGTTCACCACGAGCGCCAGTCTCAGTTACCGTGGGAATTACTACTTGAGATACTGCTTTCATTAGCTCCTCCTTTTTCAGCCTATCCTTAGCTATCAGCTTTCAGCTATCAGTTTGATGCTGATCGCTGACCACTGAATGCTGTTTTGTCTTTTCAGTGTCTCCACTAACTATTTGCACCAGCCTATTCATGGTCTTCTCACTGCGCAGCGATTCTTCAATCGATTCCCTGACCTGAGGCAAAGCAAGAAATCTCTGCATTTCTTCCTTATTCTCAGTACTCCCTTTAATCTCCTCTACCTTATTATCTACCTCTGAGGGGCCAATTTCAATCTTTTCCTCATCAGCTATTTTATCCAGCACGAGAGTACTAATAACCCTCTTCCTGGCTATGGGACGCAATTGCTCCCTGAGCTCCTCTTCAGTCCTACCAGTTCTCTGGAGGTAATCTTCCACCTTCTGGTAGCCGAGGTGCCGTGCCTCATCTTCAAGAAGATTGCTAATCTCCCTGTCCTCCAGTATAGGGGGATAATCCACCTGGCTGATATTGACCACAGCTTCTAGGGCTTTTCGCCTGAACTCCAGGCGACTCCTGTGTTCAGCCTCAGCTCGCAAGTTAGCTGTTACCTTTTCCTTCAATGAGGCTAGATTATGGGAATCGCAGCTCCGGGCAAATTGGTCATCAATCTCAGGTAACTGCTTTTCCTTTACCTCAGTAACCTTAACTTTGAATAGGCACTCGCGGCCACAAAACTGCTTAATTTCATAGTCAGCAGGAACCTCGAGAGTAAAAGTCCTGTCATTATTTTTTCCCATACCCTCCAATTGTTGGGCAAAGCCGGGTAAGGGGAAGGTTGAATCGCCATCCACCTCATACACCAGGTCATTATGGTTTAAAAATGGCTTGCCATCAATGCTGGCTTCAATACTGATGGTGACGAAATCACCAGGCTGAACAGGGCGGTCCACAGGCATCAATACCGCCTGCTCCTCGCGGAGCCTGGTAATAACTGATTCCAGCTGTTCATCACCGATGTTCACCGGCTCGGGCTCCAGCCTCATGCTGCCATAATCACCAAGCTTAACCACGGGCTTAACAGCTACAACAGCCTTGAAAACTAAAGGCTCATTTTGAGTAATCTCTATTTGAGGCTGGGCGATGGGAACAATCTTCTGTGACTTGATAGCCTGCTCATAAAGCTGCGGTATCAGACGCTTCAGCGCTTCCTCCAGCAAAGCGCTTTTGCCTACATGCTGCTCCAGAATAGCTTGCGGCGCTTTTCCTTTACGAAAGCCGGGGATGGAAATTTTGCTCAGCAGGCGATGGTAAGCTTCGCCCAGGGATTTCTCCAGTTCACTGGCTTCAGCTTCTATGTTAAGCGATACCTGGCAATTATCAAGCTTTTCAGTGGTTACTTTCATGGTCTAATAATCTCGTGCTTCAACTTGAGATTAAGCTCATCAAGCTGCTTATTATCCACATAGGAAGGAGTATCGAACATCAAATCAGCAGCGTTCTGATTTTTGGGGAAAGCGATGACCTCCCTGATAGTTTGCTCTCCAGCCAGCAGCATCACCAGACGGTCCAGACCAATGGCAATGCCACCATGAGGTGGCGCTCCATACTCCATCGCCCTGAGAAAGTGCCCGAAACGCTCCTCCACCTCCTCTTTACTATAACCAAGAAGCTGGAATACTTTCTCCTGCAGCTGGCGATTATGAATTCTGATGCTGCCGCTGCCAAGCTCACATCCATTGCACACCACATCATAATGCCTGGCCTGGACCTTAGCTGGCTCGGTATCCAGCAAAGGGGCATCATCCTCACGAGGGGCAGTAAAGGGATGATGCATGCTTTCCCAGCGATTGCTGGTCTCACTCCACTCAAATAAAGGAAAATCAACCACGAAGACAAAAGCCAGCAAATTACTATCAGCCAGGTTAAGACGGCGCGCCATTTCACGACGCAGCTCGTCAAGCGTTTTATTCACTACCTGAGCTTTATCAGCCACTATAAGCACCAGGTCACCTTTTCTGGCTTCGAACCTGGCAGCTATGTTTTCTAGCTGAGCTTGAGTTAAATGCCTGGCAGCCGCCGATTTGACCGTGTCCGGCGTTACGTTTTCCCCGGTGAAAGCCATAGTTACCAAACCTTGAGCCCCATAACTCTTAGCCAGATTGATTAGGCTGTCAAGTTCGTGGCGGCTATAATGGGCACAGCCAGGGACACATATGCCTTTCACTTCACCACCGTTATCAAGAGCAGAGTGGAAAACAGCAAAGTCAGTTTGAGCAGCGATATCAGATATATCTTTAAACTCCAGACCAAAACGCACATCGGGCTTATCCGTGCCATAGCGTGCCATTGCCTCCTTATAGGAGAAGCGGGGAAAAGGCTTCCATAGCTGCATTTCGGGCTTAACCGTCTCCACCAGAGGGATAAAAAGCTGCTCTATAAGCTGCAATATATCCTTTTCCTCCACAAAACTAGCTTCCAAATCTAGCTGGGTGAACTCTGGCTGCCTATCAGCCCTCAGGTCTTCATCTCTAAAGCATTTTGCTATCTGGAAATACTTTTCCAGACCAGCCACCATGAGTAACTGTTTGAGCTGCTGAGGCGACTGGGGGAGGGCATAGAACTTTCCTGGATTGAGGCGGCTGGGCACCAGATAATCTCGAGCTCCCTCTGGAGTGCTGTTAATCAAGATGGGCGTTTCAATCTCCAAAAAGCCCCTGGCATCGAGGAAGTCCCGGATGAACTTTATCATCCTGTGACGCAGGATAATGTTATCCCTCATCCTGGGCCTTCTCAGATATAGGAAGCGGTTTCTGAGGCAAAGGCTTTCATCCACCTCAACATCCTCATTTATGTAGAATGGCGGTGTCTCCGATGAATTAAGGATAACAGCACTCTGGGCTATGACCTCGATTTCTCCAGTAGCCAATTTAGGGTTTTGTGTGCCATCAGGGCGCAACGCAACCTGTCCCACAACCTGGACTACATACTCATTGCGCAGCAGAGCAGCTACCTGGCAGGCCTCCGGTGATTTCTGCGGATTGAACACCACTTGGACTATGCCACTGCTATCTCGTAGGTCAATAAACGCCATGCCACCATGGTCACGTCGCCGATGCACCCAACCAGCCAGGGTTACCTTCTGTCCATCATCCTTTCCCCTCAATTCACCGCAGCCATGGCTCTTAAGCAAAATTAACCTCCAGTTACATTGTTATAATATGTCTATATGTAACCAATGTGACGATTATAGCTTATGACAGCCTCTTATTCAATTGAGCGCAGTCACGAGAGCGTTTATTAACTACTGAAAAATGTCACTCTGAGCCCTTCGCTTCTTGTCATTCTGAGGGAGAGAAGCGACTGAAGAATCTCGCTCAGGATAAACTCCGCGAAGAGTCTAAAAGGGATTCTTCGCCCATAGGGCTCAGAATGACAAAATGGGTTGCTAATCAACCTCTGTAGTTACAACAGCTCCCGAAGAACGCTTAACACGTCCTGGCGGGATACATCACTGCGAATTGTTGCCTGACCGATATCCTCCAGAAGCACCCAGCGAACTGCTTTTGCTCTAATCTTCTTATCCAGTTCCATAGCTCTGGTTATTTCAGAGAGTGCTTCGCCTCGCTCGTAATGACATTTAACAGGCAAGCCAAATTTCTGTAACAGTGACTGCTGCCGTCCGACTGCCTCCGGAGATAACAGGCCAAGCTTCTGGCTGAGCCTGGCAGCCCCCATCATGCCAACTGCCACCGCCTCGCCATGCAGGAAGTGCTTATACTGAGTGGCTGCCTCCAATCCATGAGCGATGGTATGCCCATAGTTCAATATGATGCGTATGCCTCGCTCCTTCTCATCCTGGCTGACGATGTGAGCCTTGATGGCAGCGCTGCGGGCAATAGCCTGGCTAGCTGCATCTGGCTCCAGCTTCATCAGCTTATCGGCATCAGCTTCCAAGAATTCAAAAAAAACCTTGTCCAGTATGAGGCCATACTTAACAACCTCAGCCCACCCAGAGGTTAACTCACGCTGGGACAAAGTGGTAAGCGTTTGGCAATCAGCCAGGACAAAGCTGGGCTGATAAAAAGCACCGATGAGATTCTTTCCCTGAGGGTGATTAACACCCACTTTACCCCCGATGCTGGCATCAACCATAGCCACCAAACTGGTAGGCACCTGTATCCAGGGTATGCCCCGTAAGAAAGTGGCAGCCACAAACCCAGCCAAATCACCCACCATACCACCACCCAAGGCGATAAGAATATCATCCCGCTCCACGCGCCGCTCCACCAGGAAGTCGTAAATCTTGACGGCAGAATCCATGCTCTTGCTTTGCTCTCCTGGCGGCACCACAAAGGAGTTAACTGTAAAGCCAGCTCGCTTCAAACTTTCTGCCACTTTCGTGCCATAGATAGAGAATACTGCCTCATCACTAATTATGGTGATTACGCCTGATAAACCACTTCCCTTTATCTTCACCCCCAACCTGTCCAACAAGCCATAGCCAACAAAAATAGGATAGCTTTGAGTGGCGGTAGTAACCCGGCAGGCAATATCCTTATCACTGAAAGCTGAAAGCTGAAAGCTATCAGCTTGACGAAGCAATCTCCACCCTCTTATCACCTCCTCAGCCACCTGGTCAATGCTTAATCTATCAGTGTGAACAGTCCAGTCACTATTGGCATAATAACGCTGGCGGGAGGCTTTAAGCTCACTGATGCGCTCCAGGGGATTGTCTTCAGCCAGAAGGGGACGAACTTCAGGCTCAGAGCCATAAATAGCATTTTGAAATAGACGCTGATAGATAGTCTCTGGTTTAGCTTCCAGGCAAAAGAGGAACCCATTTTGGGCCAGTAGTTCATAGTTACCAAGGTCAACAATAGCACCACCACCAATAGCTATCACTGTTTGTTTCCGCTGGCAAGCTTTCTCTATTACCTGCCGCTCCAGTTCTCTAAACCGGCCCTCTCCCTCCCTCTGGAAAATGTCAGTGATTGGTTTGCCAGCCAGCTTGACTATCTCGGCATCAATATCAATGACACTCCAATTTAATCGCCGGGCTACTTCCTTAGCTACCAGCGACTTGCCGCTGCCAGAAAAACCAGTGATAACGATATTAGTTGCTTGTCTGTTCATTCCCTCGAACAATATTAGTCAGTATATTGGAAAAGCTGGATTCGAGCAAGATTAAGTAATCCATAAGCAAGATAGCTTCCCATTTTGGCATGGGCAATGTGGTTTGGGAGGTGAGCAACATAAAAGTGCTAATTAAAATAAACTTTAATTTACTCTAATCACTACCTATGTTGCTGTCAAGGGAAAATGTCCTCTAATTGTTAAGCGAAAATGTCACCCCCTCTTATCAACATATATTTTGAAACCTCTTCGCCAGGGATGATTTAG
>CAZILT010000078.1:0-5202 GCA_964540185.1 uncultured Dehalococcoidales bacterium | reverse complement strand
AAGGCAGATAGCAGATCCATGGGCAGGGGGAAAAGTATGATATTGCTTCTTTCCGTAGCAATGCCGCTTAATGTTTGCAGATAACGAAGCTGTAATGCCGCCGGCTGAGTGGAAATAACCTTAGCGGCTTGGGCTAACTTTTCGGCTGCCTGGTATTCACCCTCAGCATGAACGACCTTGGCCCGCCTGTCTCGCTCAGCTTCAGCCTGGGCTGCCATAGCCCGCTGCATATTATCGGGCAACTGTACTTCCTTGGTCTCTACCATGCTCACCTTTATTCCCCAGGGGTCCGTGCCTTCATCAACAATAGTTTGCATCTTTTCATTGAGTCTGTCTCGATGAGCCAATAAATCATCCAATTCAGATGACCCCACAACATTTCGTAAGGTAGTCTGGGCAAGCAGGTGGGTCGCTTTGATATAATCATGTACCTTAAGAATAGCATTTGCAGCATCAACTACCCGAAAGTAAACCACGGCGTCAACTCTAACGGTGACGTTATCCACGGTCATACATTCCTGCTCTGGAACATCCATAGTGATTACCCGCAGGTCAACCCTCCTCATACGCTCAATGAAGGGTATAATGACAACAAGTCCTGGACCTCTAAGACCAACGAATCTCCCCAATCGGAAAACCCCTCCCCTTTCATATTCTTGAACAACCCTGATAGCATTTGACAGGAGTATTATTACCACTAGGGCAATAATGACATAAACAATCCAACTCATCTCCATGTTATTTATCCTCCTTTTCTTTAGATTTTTTTGTCACCCACAATTTCAATCCCGCTACCTTAGTTATCGTTACCTCCTCATCAGGTTCTATCCTCCCTCCCTCAGCTATAGCTGTCCAAATCTCACCCTCAACTTGAACTGTACCTTTGGGGCTAAGCGCCGTTTGTACTATAGCTTCCTTTCCTATCATATCCTCCACTCCTGCTGTCACCTTTCGTCTTTGCCCCTTAATAATAGCGTAAATAATAAAGACAATAAAAGCGATGGCAAAAATTATGGCTACAATAATAGGTCCTGTTATCTCCATAAGCAATAACCTCCTTCGCTACTTTTTTGGTTTTCTCACTACCCACAACTTCAACTGTTCTACTTTATCTATTACCACCTCCTCACCGGGCCTTATCTTATCACCTTCAGCTACAGCAGTCCAAAGCTCGCCTTGAGTTAGAACTGTGCCTGTAGGGTCAAGTGGCGTTTTAGCTATAGCTAGTTTCCCTATCATTCCTTCAGCACCGGTAGCCTTGCGCCTCTTCTGCCCCCGAACAATAGCACCAATGACAAATATGCCAAAGGCAGCAATGCCAATTGTTACCCCGGCAATAAGCCCACGATTCACCTCTATTCCTGGACTGTGGCTGAATAAAATTAGTGAGCCCATAACCATGGAGATTATGCCTCCGGTTGTCAACAGACCGAAGCTAGTGGTGAGATACTCGGCGACAAAAAGTCCAATGGCGAGCAATATGAGCAATGCACCCCCCCAATAAGCGTTGAGCACCCCCAGAGAGTAAAAGGCCAGGAACAGACTTATTCCACCAGCCACCCCAGGAAGAATCATCCCCGGGTTAGTAATCTCAGTGATTAATCCTATTGTAGCCAGAGTAAACAGGATGTAGGCAATATTCGGGTCACTAATCACCTGTAGGAAACTCTCAACGGCACTCATTTCATTCCTAGCTATCTCGTAGTCAGCAATATCAATAGTAACTTCCTCGCCATTGGCTAAAACAACTTTACTGCCATCAATCTCTGAAATGAGACTTTTGAGATTATCAGCTCGCATATCAATAAGGTTGTATTCTAGCGCATCAACATCGGTAAAGGATTTACTTTCAGTCACCGCTAATTCTGCCTGTTCCATGTTGCGACCACGCTCCTCAGCAATAGTCCTCATCCACTTGGATGAGAATTCGACTATCTTTTTCATCTGGTCTTCCGGTATCTCCTCCCCTCCAGCGCTTACAGGATGGGCAGCACCAAGAGTAGTGCCCGGTGTCATAGCTGCTATATGGGCAGACAAGGTAATGAAGGTCCCGGCTGAAGCAGCCCAGGCACCTTTAGGGGAAACATAAACTACAATAGGCACATCAGCATTCATAATTTTCTGGACTATTTTCTCAGTCGACGTGAGAAGCCCTCCCGGTGTATTTAATTCAATAATGCAAACTGCGGCATCCTCGTCTTCAGCATGACTGATACCTCTATCAATGTAATCAGCCACTACTGGCACAATAGTACCCTCTACATGGAGAACCTCAATTGTTGGACTAGAAGCACTGGCTATGCCACTTCCTAGGCTTCCAACTATTGGGAGGATAAAGAAAGCAAGAAGGAATATCCTGAGCAAAATTCTACGCATTTACCGCTAACCTCAACATAATTATAACTTACCCAACTAAAAGCAACAAACTTTTCATTGAAGGTAGACGTAACTTAGTGTAGAATAGAATGACTTCCGCAGGTTTAAATATGGAAAATCAAAAATGTAAGGGAATGCAAGACCTGCTTCCCGATGACATGTTGCGTTTTCGGCATGTCGAAGATGCTTTCCGAAGCTGCTGCATTAAGTATGGATATCAAGAGGTAAGAACACCAACTATAGAATATCTCCGTCTATTTACCGCTGCAGGGACGCTTACCCCCAGTATGTTAAGTAGGGTGTATTCTTTTCTTGATTGGAATGGCTGGAGTGGTGAAAGGGTGGTCCTACGCCCAGATGGTACTATCCCCATAGCCAGACTTTATATTAACAACCTGAGCGAACATAAGACAACCAAATTATGCTATGTGACTAACATCTTCGCTTTTGAAGAAACGGGCAGAGAGAATAGAGAGTGCTGGCAGTGCGGTGCCGAATTTCTAGGTGGCACCAAATTGGCAGCGGATGCAGAGATAATTTCGTTAGTAAGAGAGATTACTCACAAACTCGGAATCAAAGATATCAAGTTACAGTTGTCTCACGCCGGCCTAGTAAAGACATTGATTAAAGAACTTAAACTAAGCCCTGCTGAAGAAGCTACAGTAACAAGCCATGTTCTAGATGGAGATTGGCAAGCGCTAATAAAGGCAGAATCATCTGCATCTGGATTGGGTAAGCTCCTATCGCCACTCCTAAGCTTGAAAGGAAAAACGAGCGGTTTCCTTCAGAATGCAAAGGCTTTGTACCACCAAGCTTCACCTGATTTCAAATCCAGTATGGAGGATTTCATAAACATTACCTCATTGCTAGATAGCTTGGGCTATGAGTATGAAATTGATATCACAGCAATAAGAGGATTCGAGTATTATACCGGGATTTGTTTCCGTCTACTGGCTAACGGCGAGCAGATAGGCGGGGGAGGAAGATACGATGACCTTATTCCGCTTATGAGTGGGGAAAATATCCCCGCTTGCGGATTCGCCCTTTATATTGACCCCATAATGAAACTGCTTCCGCCCGAAAGCAAAAAGAGCAGTGAATCCAAAATCCTAATCAGCGGTGAGGAGTCGACTCCAGAAATAGTTAGAAGGTGCTTCACCCTGGCTCAATCACTCCGTGAGGCGGAGCACACAGTGGAGATTGACTTCACCAAGCAAGAATCATGTGACTGTCGCTGGGTTATCTCAGTCTCTAACAAGCCATCTCCATTTACACTTTTGGATTGTAAACAAAAACAACAGAGAGGGGTAGCATCAGTTTCAGAGATTCTTAATATATTAGGTTGGTAGAATTATTGGTGGAATACCAGTCAGGCTATGTCAAACTTGCTCTGCCTAAAGGCAGGTTCCTGCTGTCCACAGCTAACTTACTTCGAGAAGTAACCCTGGGCTTTAAAGACTACAACAACAAGACCAGACAGTATCGCCTGCGATCGGGAAGATTCCCTTATCTCTCAGCTAAGATATTTCAGGAGAAGGATATCCCCGTGCAGGTAGCCATAGGCAATTATGATTTAGGGATATGCGGATTGGATTGGGTTGAAGAACTTTTGATGAGATACCCTGCGAGTGCTTTGGTAAAAATATCAAGCTTAGGTTACGGTGAAGGCAGTGTGTATGTGGTGGCCAGCAAGCAAGCAGGGATGGCCCGCCTCGATGAGTTATCAGCCAAACAGAGTGACTGGCGCATAGTCAGCGAGTACCCTAATTTAGCTCAAGCTTTTGCCCTAAACCTCAGAATGAAGGTCTTCAGGATTTTCCCGGTATGGGGAGCTGCTGAAGTTTATCCTCCAGATAGTGCCGACCTAGCCATATTATGGGCAAGAAATGAAAACGAGATAGCAGACAAAAGCTTGGTCCCCTTAGTAAAATTACTCCCGGTTTCCGCCTTCCTAATTGCCAATCGACAAAGCTTAGAAAATAAAGACCTGAGCCCGATACTGGATTGCTTTAGCCTTAGACTTATCGCACGCCGCCTATCAGATAAGGGATGGTACAGGGAATACTTTTCCCTTCACAAACCACAGGTAGAGATGCAAAACAAAATGAACACTCACGGAAAAACCGTTGCCTCCCACTCCCAATGGCAGACAAAGGAAATAAAGCTAGCTTTGCCTGACGGGCATCAGCAACCACCCACCCTGCAGTTTCTAAGACGAGCTGGGCTCAACTTCGAAGGATATGCTGAGAAGGCATTGAATCGTCGCCCTTCTACTGACTTGGGCTGGCTTGGCATTAAAGTAATCAGACCTCAAGATATGCCTCTTCAAGTGGCTAATGGCAATTTTGATTTGGCCATAACCGGCAAAGATTGGTTGCTTGAGCATCTCTCTCGTTTTCCCTCAAGCCCCGTGAAGGAACTGCTCGACCTCGGCTTTGGCATGGTCAGAATTGTGGCTGCGATAAGTCAAAATATGCCTGTAAACGATATTAATGACCTGAGAGCATTCATTCAAAGTGGTAAATTTGCTCCATTAAGAGTGGCTTCGGAGTACATAAGCATCGCTGATAAGTATCTCCGAGATAACTATATCAACCCATACAAACTAATACCGACCTGGGGGGCAAGCGAAGCTTTCTTGCCCGAGGACGCCGATTTACTTATCGACAATGCTCAAACTGGGAAAACCCTGGCACACCACCACTTGAAAGTTATAGATGTGCTTTTTGAATCCACCGCCTGTTTGATCGGAAACAAAGATAGCCTTAACTCTCGCAATAAAAAGGACAGGATTGAACTTCTTATTCAGACATTGCAAAAGGGTTA
>CAZILT010000077.1:0-2846 GCA_964540185.1 uncultured Dehalococcoidales bacterium | reverse complement strand
CATCGATATCCTGGATAAGCCAACTGAGGTAGAGCTGAACAGAGATGATATTAACAAACGGGCTCGACTGATCGAAGAAGCCTTAACTAGCTATGGTGTAGAAACTAAAGTGGTGCAAATAAACATAGGCCCTACAGTGACACAGTTTGGCGTCGAACCTGGTTGGGACCGGAAATACAGGAAGGTGGTAGAGAAAGGGCAGGAGCGGCAAGAGGAGATATCAAAAACCAGGATTAGAGTGGAGCGCATAACTTCTTTAGCCAACGATTTAGCTTTAGCCCTAGCTGCGCCCAGTATTAGAATTGAAGCTCCTGTGCCAGGGAAATCAATGGTGGGAATTGAGGTGCCCAACACAACATTTGGTTCCGTTTCCCTGCGTAGCGTGATAGAGACTGTTGCTTTTCAAAAGATTGAGGCCAGGTCAAATTTAGCTATTGCACTGGGCAAAGGTGCTGGTGGCGAAGCAATGGCGGCAGATTTAGCCAGAATGCCCCACTTACTCATCGCTGGAGCTACTGGCAGTGGCAAAACTATTTGCCTTGATTCTATTATCTGTTGCTTGCTTATGCACAACAGCCCCGATGATGTGCGATTCATCTTAATCGACCCCAAGAGGGTGGAATTAGTGTCTTTTAACGGAATGCCTAATTTAGCTGCGCCGGTAGTTGTAGATAGTGACAAAGCCATAAAGGCGCTGCGGTGGCTCAATCAGGAGATGGACAACCGCTATCGCCAGTTTGCCCAAGCAGGGGTGCGCAACATCGAAGGTTATAACAAAGACCGCTCACCTGGAGAGAGCTTACCCTACCTGGTGCTTATTATCGATGAATTGGCTGACTTGATGATGGCAGCCTTCGATGAGGTGGAACGCACCCTTTGCCGACTAGCCCAGTTAGCTCGAGCCACCGGTATTCATCTCATCGTGGCTACTCAACGACCTTCAGTAGATGTAGTCACCGGGCTTATTAAAGCTAACTTCCCCAGTCGTATTAGTTTTGTGGTTACCTCTCAGGTGGATTCGCGTACCATCCTGGACATGGTTGGAGCGGAGAAACTATTGGGCAGAGGCGACATGCTTTATATGCCCAGTGAAGCCAGCAGGCCCAAACGCCTCCAGGGATGCTTTATTTCCGATGCTGAAATCGAGAAACTGGTGTATTTCTGGGGAAACCAGCATGGTGTAGAGATGAGCTCCATTGACTTTGACACGGTAGCCGAGTCTGCCACTTTAAGTCAACGGATAGCTTCTGCCCCTGACCCTTTGTTACAGGAGGCAAAACGCTTGGCGCAGGAGCACAAACATATATCTACCTCCTTCCTGCAACGCCGCCTCCATATTGGCTATCCCAGGGCTGCTCGCCTTATGGACACGCTGGAGCAGGAAGGTTTAGTACAGCCAACTCGACCTGAGTCTGATTAGAAATCCTAAACCTAAATCTGAAATGCTAAACAATACCAAACTGCAAATGACCAAAGCAGTAAAAGTTTTGAATTTAGATATCCGGATTTGTTTAGTATTTAGTGCTTAAGACTTAGAATTTTCCACATTCTGTTGGAGAAGATGGCGCAAATAACTCCTTATCTCCGGCCCTATCCCAGGATGTTTCAGGGCAAGTGCTACCGTCGTTTGTACCCAGCCTGAAATAGTGCCAGCATCGTAGCACTCCCCCTCAAATTCACACCCATATATAGCCTGCCTTACAAGCAGGCGTTTTAACCCGTCAGTCAACTGAATCTCCCCTCCTGCGCCGGGAGGCGTGGATGCCAACTCTACCAGGATTTCAGGTGTAAGCACATATCTGCCCATTATAGCCAGAGCCGAGGGTGACTGTGACGGCTTCGGCTTTTCCACCAGGTCCATAACCTGAAAAATATCCGCTGCTATCTTCTTCGCCCTGACCACACCATACCTCTGTAGCTCATCCCACCCCACCTGCTTCAAAGCAATAACGCTACTATGATATTCCTGAAAAATTTCGAGCATCCTCTTAAGCACCAGTTCCTTTCGTTCTAAAAGGTCATCAGGAAGGATTAAGGCAAATGGCTCCTCCCCCACCACGGCTCTGGCAGAGAGCACAGCATGCCCTAATCCCAGCGGCTCCTTCTGGCGGACAAAATAGAAATCGGCCATATCAGGCAGACGGCGTATTTTCTGTAGCAGGTCAGCTTTGCCCCTTTGCTCCAACACATGCTCCAGCACTACGTTTTTGTCAAAGTAATCCTCAATGGCTTTCTTACCCTGAGTTGTTACTATGATCACTTGCTCAATGCCACAGGCAACGGCTTCTTCTACCGCATACTGGATAATTGGCTTGTCCACCACTGGCAGTAATTCCTTGGGCACAGATTTAGTGATAGGCAGAAACCTCGTGCCCCAGCCAGCAGCAGCTATGACAGCCTTCCGCACTTTCATTCTTCAGGCGCCGAACTTATCCAGCTTTAAGGCGTTGGCCATAGCTAAGGACATAATTTCCACCGCCGGGAAGCGCCCCAGGCCACCGGCAAGACAAGCTCGCTCTGAGAACTCAGCTACGTTGTCAGGACGGCACCACTTGGAACGCAGCATAAAGGGGACCGGATGCCAGCTATGCGCAGCTAAAGTTGCTGGAGTAGAATGGTCTCCTGTGACGAGGAGGACATCAGGATTCAAATTGAGCAATTCAGGAAGAGCGGCGTCAACTTCCTCAATGGCATGAACTTTGGCTTCAAAGTCGCCATCTTCCCCTCTGGAATCGGTGCTCTTGAAGTGGACAAAGAAGAAATCATAATCCCCATAATAACGGTGCAGGCTTTCCATCTGGTCTGTTATGTTGATGCCTACCGGCAGCAGTTTCATTCCCACCATC
>CAZILT010000076.1:0-1535 GCA_964540185.1 uncultured Dehalococcoidales bacterium | reverse complement strand
GGTTTCATAAAGGATGTGACTACTCAGCGATGTGCGATTGCAGGGACTCTTCAGTGCCGGTGTCATATAAAATAGCTGAATTAGCAGGGCAAATCCAGGTAGATGATATTACCTGCCAACAACTGCTCAGCAAGCTTGCTATGCCACAGCCATCCCTGCTATTCCAAATCAACGACATTGTTTTCCCCCGCAAGGCATACTTTAAGCATCTCAAACCGCCAGAAATTGCCTCCGCTGAAGAGTTGCAGCAAGAGAGAGAAAAGAGTCTCCGCTCTATGGATGAAAAAGGCTTTCTTGATGCACTCCGCGATTCACTAAGATATGGCGAGCCAGGAGAAGTAAAGAGTATCCCAGTTAAAGATGCCTCGCTGAGCGACCTGGTTCACATCCGCCAGAATTTGCCTGTTACTATACGTGACCCTAAGTTCCACTCACTGGTGGAAAGGGAACGTTTACCTGAGGCATTTCCTCATTATTTCCTCCGCCTGGGATTTGACTGTGCACTAACAGACTATTCCCAAGGCAGGCTTTTGCTTTATTACCCCAGAGTTCCCAGTGAGGATGCTAAACTAATGGTTTACGACGTGAGCTTTAGAAATTTGGGCCCTCTGAAGACTGAAGCGTTACGCCGAGCTGAACTGCTACAGAAAGCAACATCTCTGTCGCAGCTTCCAAGATGCCCTTCATGGATGTGCCCTTACTGCGAACATGAATCTGAATGTGGTGAAGCATGAACTGGCTGGATATAGTTATCCTGGCAATAACAATTATATTTGGACTGATGGGCCTATGGCGAGGTGCTATCAAGACTGTATTTGGCATTGCTGGCCTGGTAGGAGGTATAGCCCTTGCAGGGCATTATTACCAGCCGCTTGCCAGTGTACTTTTCCCCAGTGGAGCTAGCTGGTCACTGATAGCTGCCTACGCTATCATTCTGGTAGCCACGCTGGTTGTAGCCAGTATAATTGGCTGGTTTGTAGCTCGGTTAGCTCACATCGTGCTGTTGGGATGGGTAGATAGGCTCATTGGCTTCATACTGGGAGCCATTATAGGTAGTATGCTTTGCGCTGCTGTCCTTGCTATTGTTGGCAAGTATCTACCGGGCGCAGGGGAAATTATCTCCCATTCTGTAATGGCAAGACTTTTGATGGAGCAGGTCCCTTTGTTATTAGCGCTTCTCCCTGAGAAATTTGATTTTATCCGTGGCTTGTTCTCGCCCTAACCTTCTCTATCAAGTGAGGAGTCCTACCATTTACTCCTGTAACAGGGCATCCAGTATTCTCTTGAGGTCTTTCTTTCGTTTGAGGCCAACAATTTGTTGAACAGGCTGGCCACCATTAAATATGAGCATAATAGGAATGGCAGCAATGCCATACCTGGCGGCTAAAGAACTATTGTCAGCCACATTGACTTTAGCAAAGTTTACTTTGCCATCATACTCTTTAACCAGCTCCTCCAACATGGGGTCAGCAGCTAGACAAGGGGCGCACCACTCTGCCCAGAAGTCCACCAAAGTCGGTAATTTAGATTGTAAA
>CAZILT010000075.1:0-2190 GCA_964540185.1 uncultured Dehalococcoidales bacterium | reverse complement strand
ACTTATATCTTATTCCCCTGCCGTAAGTGACGGGGCAATCTGTTTCTAATAGCAATCTGTCGAGAGGCGTTTGTCTGACAGCCCTTCTATGCTCCTCATGATACTCAGCGGCCGGGGTGGCAGAAATAAAATAGCCAGCATTGATTATATCACTGAGAACGCTGGAAAAACCGGTAAACCAATGAAAAACAGCCTTTCCTATGCCCGCCCGCTCAACCAACTGGAATGAATCTTTCCAGGCGTATCTGCTGTGGATTACAACTGGCCTATTATATCTCCTGGCCAAATCCAGAAGCTGTCTCAGTGCATCCTTCTGTGATTCCTTGGATGCAGCTTTCACCACCCGTTTATCATAGTCCAGTCCTATCTCGCCGATAGCAACCGCTGCAGCCATGTTCTGCTCGATGAATTGCAAATTGTCATCGAGCTGCTGGGAGTTAAGATTGGCTATCTGCCAGGGATGTAGGCCTAAAGCAGGATAGACAAAAGAACAATATCTCCTGGAAATTTCCAGGATTTTCACATTTGATTGATAGTTTGAGCCTACAGCCACTACGGCGATAACTCCATTTTCTTTAGCTTCCCCTAGCAACACGTCAAGATTTTCTAACTCATCCAGGTGAGCATGGGTATCGATAAGCCGGTACACTAAATTCTCTTTTCGGCGACCATGCCCTTGTAATAGTTGAGCCCTGCCTCCGTAGGCTTATAGCCGTAAAGGGAAAACCTATCTTCTGGTTCCTTGGTAACCAGGTTTGCTGATAATAGAGCTCTCAGCATTACCTCGCTGAAATATCCTGACAGATGAAGATGATGGTCAGGGACAGCCTTATTGGTCTTTTCATATTCCCGGCAAATAGAGCTAAGGAGTTTTGCTGGCTCTTCCTCCAGGCTTTTAAGGAGTCCCTGCATAGTTTGTGTCCTCTTAAGCACATCAACGAAATCTTCAAAAGCACCCATATCTGCTAATTTTTAATCCTGACGGTAACATAGAGGTCGCCAGGAATCCCTCCTTTCAGTCCCATTCCTGTTAATCTTATCCTTGTTCCTTCACTAACGCCAGCCGGCACTTTAACCACGAGTTTTTTCTTCTCTTTACCCCTCTCATATTGAATCTTCTTCTCGCCGCCGATAGTGGCTTCCTTTTGGGAAAGGGAAATTTGGTGATATAAATCTGTCCCTCGAGGGGGAATGCTCTCCGCCCCCAGCATTCTTTTGAGGGCAAATTTCATTGCTTTGCCCATAAGCCGCACAAAGAATGGTGGTTTATATTCTGTATGGGGATACTGTTGTCCTCTCCAATCTGGTTGGCCAGGGTAAACGAAGGTAAATCCTCTGCCGCCAAAGAACATATTCTCCACAAATCCCTCATCAAACCTCAAACCTGCTCCTTGAAACACCCTCATTAAATCCTGAAACAAATACGGATTGGTGAATGCGTCCCTGAACACTTGCTCCTGACTGTAATATTGACCGCCAGCGTATTGAGGACCATATCCAGCAAAGCCAGCCTGCTTCATCCTATCATACTCTCGCCTCTTTCCTTCATCACTCAGTACAGCGTAGGCTTCATTGACCTGTTTAAATTTCCCCCCAGCCCACTCCTCCTTTCCTAAATTCCTATCGGGATGATATTTCATAGCGAGCTTTCTAAAAGCGTGTTTTATGTCATCCTGACTGGCTCCTTCAGACACGCCCAAAATGGAGTAATAATCCTTCATAGCAAATAATGCTCACCTGAAAAAGAGCACGCCATATTTTAATGGCTACAGGTCACTGTGGCAAACGGGCCAACCCAATTACTAGTATCTCTAGCTGCTGTCAGGTGCACAGTTAATATCTTTGTGCTTTTGGCGAATAAACGGGACTGCCCAGGCGATGCTGCCCAAAATTAAAGCCTCCGCAGCTACAATGCCGGCACCTAAGAAGGCAATATCCTGCCAAAATTGCCCAGGAAACAGCCTGGGTAGGTAGCCCGAACTCATCCACCACGGATTGTCAAAGGCAATATGATGAAACCTGATAAATAACTGCTCAAAATCAATAGAAACCGAGGCTATGCCCAGCATAACTATAACAGCCAGGGTAAAGGCACATCCCCTCCTTACCCCCTTGGCCAATTCCTGCCATCGGCCTTTCACCCATAATAGAAAGAGTAGAACATAGATAATGATATAAGCGAGGCTTACT
>CAZILT010000074.1:0-1517 GCA_964540185.1 uncultured Dehalococcoidales bacterium | reverse complement strand
CCTCTCTTTCATGGGGACATTTTCCCCTAACAATTAGAGAGGACAAAATCCTATAACATCGACAATGGGACAACCAGATTCCGACTCATAATTTTTGAGTAGACGTTTCAAAAGCATCGCAGATACCTTTGCCTGTTCAGGACTCATGCGAACAATAACTTGCGGATTTGATTTTCGCTCCTTAGATGTATCTTTGAGGGAGAAGGTTAAAGCCACAGTCCATGGCATTGTAAGGTTGATTTCAATACCATCCGAATAAAATTCAGATATCCCTTCTGATTCTAGCATTTTGCTCCCCTCTAATAATCTAGATGTTTTAATTCTTGCACCACTAACTGCATTTGTCAATACCATTGACACCATCTAACCTAGTGCTATAATCAAGGTTAAGGGAGGTGGATTATGGCTAATAAACCAAGAGACACTTACAAATATCTTGTTAAGCGTGGCAACAAAGTGCTAGATGGTGGTATTACAAAAGACCTTAAGCGCCGAGAGCAGGAACGACAACAAGAATATCCTGAGGCGCATCTTATGAAGGTAGGAATCCGCACTACAGAAGATGGTGCTCGTAAATGGGAAAAGAAAGAAGGCTATAGTTAACCTTCTGCTACTTTAAATGCTGTCCCATCATATTCGCCTGTGTCTTTATTCCAATACCAAGTCTTATTTCCCACTACTACCTTGTAGTAAAATGGTGTTTCCTCAAACTTGATTTCAATACCGTTCTTACATTTAACAATCATTGAATACAAACCCTCCTATACTTCTCTTGATGGTATAATCACGATACTCTATAACGGATATCGCTGTCAGCCAAACCATTCAAAAGCTCTCGAGGATAAGAAAATCCCCTTCAATCCCCGAGATGAAAAAGAGGTAAAAGCCGCTCTCCCATTAGAGGAAGATTCGCTGTTATAGTGTGTCATCAAAGGCCTTTTATTGCCAGGCGTTGCACGAAATGACGAACTGCTCAACTGGACATTGAACTCCTTATGCTATCTCCCCAAGATTTTGGGCACACGATTTTATGTAGTTCTTTAATTAGCCTGAGAATAGGTTACAATATAGGCAGGAACTGCCAAGCTACACGTGGGAGAGATAGATATATGAGTTTGAAATATTCCTTTCCGTCCCGTCGCTCTGCGGTTATGAGCAATCGCGGAATAGTGGCTACCAGTCAGCCCCTAGCAGCGCAGGCTGGGGTGAGTATGCTGATGAAAGGAGGCAATGCAGTTGATGCTGCCATCGCCACCGCCGCAGCTTTAAATGTGGTCGAGCCCATGATGACCGGTCTGGGGGGAGATGTCTTTGTACTCGTATACCTCAGCCAAAGCAATGAACTGAAGGCATTAAATGCCAGCGGCCGGGCTCCCTATGCCGCTAGTTTGGGAACACTCCAAAACCTCGGCTACCAAGAAATGCCTGAAACGGGCATTCATACCGTGACAATTCCGGGGGCATTGGATGGCTGGTGTGCATTGCTTGATAATTACGGCACTATGAGCCTGGCTCAG
>CAZILT010000073.1:0-2192 GCA_964540185.1 uncultured Dehalococcoidales bacterium | reverse complement strand
AACAACCCCTCACCTGAAATCGAATCATGGTAATACAAATGTACAGCCCGTTGTTATATTGAAAAACCTGATGCTATAATATCTATCGTTCTATAGATTAAAATGAAGCTAAGTTATGAACAGGTCAAACACATTGCTCGGTTAGCCCGATTAGGACTGAGTGAAGCTGAAGTCGAAAAATTTAGCCTCCAGCTATCTGACATTTTGGAGAATTTCGAAATACTCAAGCAAGTAGACACTGCCAATGTGCCGCCGGCGACCCAGTCTATCCCCCTGCAAAATGTTTTCAGGGAAGACAAGGTAGTTAAGTCATATCGCCCGAGCGAGGTCCTATCCAATGCTCCCAGGCAACAGGAGAATTGCTTCCAGGTACAAGCGATATTAGAGTAAACGATGTTTGATTGTCACTCTGCTGCTGGATGGAGTGAAGAGCATTTACATTCTTAGCTTTGCTCGGAATGGCGAGTATAATTAATTGGCAGTATTTAGAATAGGTGTATTTATAAATGGTTAATGCCTTTATTGCTATGGTCTGTGGCTATCTGCTGGGTTCTATCCCTTCAGGGTATATTGCTGCTCAACTCAAGAGGAAGGTAGATATCCGCCATGTGGGGAGCAAAAACATGGGGGCCGTGAACGTTCTTTATGAGGTCGGTACTGGAGCAGCGATTCTGGTCCTTTTGGCTGATATTGGCAAGGGCATAGGAGCGATTCTCCTGGCCCGGTGGCTGGGGGTCCCGTTGCTATTTCAGTTGCTTACGGGACTAGCTGCTGTGATAGGACATATGTTTCCCATTTTCCTTAAGTTCCGCGGCGGCAAAGGCGGAGCCACCACTATAGGAGTTCTCCTCTGTCTGATGCCCAGGGCAGTTCCCTTTTTCTTGGCTATCGCTGTAATGGCTTTGCTTACCACTCGTAATATCAGCTTTTGTTACAGCGCAGCTTTCATTTGCCTCCCATTCGTTGCCTGGCTAATATACCACTCCATACCTATGCTAATCTTTTCTATGGTGCTGCCAGCGCTGGTAGGTGTAAGGCATATCCACACAGTTAAGAATATGCGCTTAGCCACTGGAGGAGACTGGCACAAGGTTATCTTTCGCAGCAGTTTGAAGGAAAGGATATGAACCTAGATATCCCTCATCAAGAGGCCGAAAGGGGAGCTACTGGTAGATGAACGAGCTATGTAAGCTAACTATCCATGAAGCACATGAGCTTCTTAAGCAGAGGAAGATTTCCTCGGTTGAACTCACTAAGTCTGTGTTGAAGCGCATTGCTGAGATGGAAGATAAAGTTCATGCCTGTGTCACTATCGCTGAGGATTTGGCTGTAAGACAGGCAGAAGAGGCTGATGACTATATCGGTAGTGGCGGTGACATCGCCCCTTTAACCGGCATACCGGCCCTGATTAAGGATGTCATATGTACTCAGGGGATACGAACTACCTGCGCCTCAAGGATACTGGAAAATTTCATCCCGCCCTACGATGCCACCGTAATAGGGAAGTTGAAGGCACAAAGGGTGGTGATAGTGGGTAAAACGAATATGGATGAGTTTGCCATGGGCTCATCCACCGAGCACTCTGCCTTTTTCCCCACTCATAATCCCTGGGAGCTGAGTCGCGTTCCTGGAGGTAGCAGTGGCGGCTCGGCAGCGGCTGTGGCCGCCGGTGAAACTATCTACGCTCTTGGCTCTGATACCGGCGGCAGTATCCGCCAACCGGCTGGACTTTGCAGTGTTGTTGGCCTCAAACCAACTTATGGCCGGGTGAGTCGCTTTGGGTTAGTTGCCTTCGCCAGCTCCCTTGACCAAATTGGACCACTAACTAAGGATGTGCCCGACTGCGCTTTGGTGATGAACGCCATTGCTGGATATGATCCCAGAGATTCAACATCGGTCCCTTATCCTGCGCCAGACTATACCCGGCAGTTAATCCCCGACCTTAAAGGGTTAAAACTTGGCGTTCCCAGGGAGTATTTTGTGGAGGGCATGCAGAATGAGGTAAGAGCAGCGATGGAGATGGCAGTGAGGAAGCTGGAGGAGCTGGGTGCAGAAATAGATTGGGAAGTATCTCTGGCATCCACTAAGTATGCCTTAGCCGTCTACTATATACTCGCTCCCTCCGAAGCCTCAGCGAATCTGGCTCGCTATGATGGAGTAAAATATGGCTTCTCAGAACAAAATGCCAGCAA
>CAZILT010000072.1:0-3278 GCA_964540185.1 uncultured Dehalococcoidales bacterium | reverse complement strand
CTGACTTATTTACTCAGATAGCTAAGCAGGGCTATTCTATCGGCGAAATCCCCATCCACTACCGCCGCCGCCCCACGCCTGCCAAGCTCAGTTCTATAAAGGATGGGCTCAAGATAGGCCTGACATTGATAACCAGGAGGTTTTGAGCCCTCCACCTCCCGCCATTGTAAGATTTCCTCTATCATTCTGAGCCCTCTCCCTGTCATTCTGAGCCGAAGCCTTGAGCGAAGCGAAGGGGCAGTGAAGAATCTCTTTATCCCCTCTGCTCATAGTGCCAATTTCCTATGTAGTAGGCGTTCCCTGGTTAACGTATAATACAGCTAAAGATGAAGAATCTAGTGCTGGAAGCACCTCTCGTTGCGCTGAGCCGCCCTTCTTTTGTCATTGCGAGCCCCTTGCTCCTTGTCATTCTGAAACTTCCTCCTGTCATTCTGAGCCGCAGGTGAAGAACCTAGTCCCTTCGCTCCGCTCAGGGTGACAAGGAAAACTGTCATTCTGAGCCCCTTGCTTCTTGTCATTCTGAGCCCTATGGGCGAAGAATGACAAATAGGATTGCTAAACACTGTTAGCCCATTCGGGTTGAGGATTATAATGGAGACTTTGGGGGAAGGTCATCATTTCCCTTCTAGCAATTTCTCAACCTGTGCAAAGACTCTTCCGGCGATTTCTAATGCTCTGGTGGCATCTTCTCTCGTAGGTTCGCCGAGTGGGAGGAGACCAATATCTGGAGGATAGCGGGACTGGTAAACACGGTTAAGAAAATCCAATTCTTCTACAGAGACAGGCAACTGTAATGACAAGTCCTCTATATCTTTACTCAGTTCCAGTAAGTCGTGTACCTTCCTCAGTTTTTTGCCCTTCTCCAGGATGACTGCTTTTAGCCCCTTCTCAGCACATTGCTGGGAATGGAAACAAACCTGCCGCCAGAGCTTTATCTCCATGGCTTTTTGTGCCATCAAGCAATCCTCACGCGCTGCTTGAAACCATGCCTTAGTTATCTCTCTCATATAAGACTTTACCCTGTTCGAGGATTTCTGCTGTGAACTGGCTGCCGTGCTTCATCAGATACTTAAGTTCCTGCGGCGTATAAACAAAAATATCCATAGCTATCCTGGGATAATTTAGCATTGCCGTTATATCTGTTGCCCTGTCTAGAGGTCTCTTATCCGTTTCCTTAATAATAAGCAAATCTATGTCGCTCCATTCATGCATTCTGCCAGTTGCCAGAGAGCCGAAGAGGATTATTTTCTCTGGCTTATATTTCTCTATCAGTGTGGCTACAATTCTATGTAGCTCTCTTTCTAAAGCTTCCTTCCTCTGCGTAACGGTCACAGTATCTAGTTCCATTTTAGTTCACAGCATCGCTCGATTCTCAGGTATTCTAACTACCATTCTATTGGTTTTTGCTGGTATCCGCAAGCTCGTTCCAGTTTAGGATTATGATGGAGACTTCGGGGTAACTGATGAGTGATGGGTGAGCGGTAAAGCGTGATGAGTTCATAAGGACTTGCTTCCGAAAGTTTTAAAGAAACTCAATATGATTTCTCATTTCCTCTTCAGTAAGAGCCTGTGTTACAAGCTCAACTCTGCGGATACATTCTCCCAGAGATAAATCTAGAGGATGGGCATACAAAATCCCTTTGTGCCCTTTTCCCTCCCGATGCCATTGGTGAGCTATCTTAAGGAAATCAACATCGTGTGTGAGGATTACTGCTCCTAATTCAGAGGCGCGCTTTAAATGGTATTCGTCATCTTCCCCTAAATCCCCTGTGTCTCGTGCCGATATCACCTCTATTTCTCTCCTCTTAAGACCCCCTACAATGGCTGACTCAATATTCTCATCACAATAAATTTTCATACTTTAAGCTTAGCCTTCAATCTGGATGGGTAATGCTTCTTTAATTCGTTTACCAACATCTGGTCTTTTTTATATGCTTCATCCAACTCAAGCTTGTGCTCATAATAGTATGAAAGAGCATCGTGAATTTGAGCCAGGTGTAGGTGGGGGAATTGTTCAATAATCTGGTCTGGCGTCATTCCTCCAAATTCATATCGGATAGCGATGTCCATGACGCTGGTGCGTGTCCCCACAATTGCAGGTTCTCCACCTTTAACCTCTGGAGCGATAGTTATATATGGATGTTTTATTCCTCTAAGCGTTGAGCCTGACATTTCCCCTCCTTAATTGAGTAAGTTTATTTCTACCTTAAACCATTGTCAACCACAATGACTTCGTAATTGGGATAGGTAATTTTTTGGAGATACTCTAGGCACTCTACGGTATCCGCAAGCTCGTTCCAGTTGAGGATTATGATGGAGACTTTGGGGAAGGTCATTCTCTTACCACGGAGACAAGGCTTTTAACATTCAAATCGGTATCCTCAGCCATCAAATCGAAATGTCTATCGGCATGAAGCAGCAAGCAGTTAGTAAGAATTGCTGCTGAGCCAATAAGTATGTCAGTATAAGGGATAACCTTTCCATGCTGCCGCAGCTTCAAAGAAAGCTGAGCTGCCGCCTCCCAGTTTGTTTCACTTACTGGTATCTGGTGAAGAGCATAAAGGCGACTTTTGAGACGGTTAAAGTCATTCAGTGATTTAGTTCCGCCCAATAGTTCTAGACGTATCATAGGAAAGATAGCTACCCTGTTTTCCGCCAGTAAATGCTCCACTTCATCCTTTACTACCGGTGGTGGGGATTTCCTCAGAAACGGAACCCAAACCGAGGTATCAATGAGCACAAGATTATTGCTCATTTCTCAGTTTTTCCAGCTCTTCTAGAGAAAGAGCTAAATCGAATGTGCCTGCCTCCTGGCGTAAAGCTTCCAAATTCTTCCTGCGAATTAACTCTCTCAGCCCGGTTGTGATAGCCTGTTTCTTAGTCTTGGCTCCGCTCGCTTTCATCGCCTCATCCAGCAATTCATCATCAATAATAACGGTTGTTTTTGCCATATTTAAACTCCATATTTATGCTCTCTTTTTAGATGGCTTAATTATGCATCTCAAGATTATGAATGTCAAGAAATTTCCTATCCTCAAGCCCATTCCAGTTGAGGGCACTGTATATGGTATAATAATATACAAGATACAGGACTGCTAGCCTCGTTAAACAATAAAGGAGGTTTAAGTGATCTATAGGGTAGTGATTGAAAAAGGTGAAGATTTCGGCTATGTAGCGCATTGCCCTGCCATTCCAGGCTGCCATTCTCAAGGAAATACTATAGAAGAAGCAATTGAGAACATCAAAGATGCTATTAGAGGCTGCTTATCTGCTATAGA
>CAZILT010000071.1:0-3372 GCA_964540185.1 uncultured Dehalococcoidales bacterium | reverse complement strand
ATGCAATCCTGACTCCACTGCCACCTCCAGAGCTTCCAGTATTTGGGGGACCACATGCGTGGGCGATACCAGATTTATATTGTGGCACCCTTGCACTTGAAGAGAAAGCATCATATGAGCCAACGCTTCCTTGCTCACTTTTTCTCCCTCGCCTAGCTGGCTGATGGAGTAATTCTGACAGAAAAGACACCTCAGGTTGCAATTGGTAAAGAAAATGGTGCCTGAACCATACCTGCCCACTAAAGGAGCCTCCTCACCGAAGTGAGGTGTATAGCTAGATACTATGGCTTCATCTGCTGTACGACATTTACCTACCTCGCCTTCAAGGCGGTTGACGCCACAGTGGCGAGGACAAACATGGCAACTTCGCAACAAGGATTTAGCTGCCTCTATTCGTTCCCTCAGTTTGTCGCTGCGGTAAAGCTCCAGGTAGGCTGCCATTTGTCCCTCGCCAGATAGGGGGATGGGTGGACGAGGGATACCTTTTATTTGTCCCTCGCCAGATAATGGACAGAGTTGGTAGGGCATCTTCCACGCTTCATCTGCCCTATGCTATTCCTGTTCCTGTTCCTCTTCCTCAGTGCCGGGCTTTCTCCTCCTCTTAATTACCTCTACCTCTGCCTGCGGCATGAACTCAGAGGCTACCTTAGTCTTTTTAGCTCCCTTCTTGGGTTTTTTGGCTTCTCTCCACCTGAAATCTCGTTTGCCCATAGCTACACCTCCGGTCCCTCGCCAGATAAGGGGATGGGTGGACGAGGGATACCTTTTATTTGTCCCTCGCCAGATAAGGGGATGGGTCGGTGAGGGTCATTCTTCATTCGCTGTTAATCTTTCCCAGGCCAAGCGTGCTGCCTCTGTTTCAGCATCTTTCTTGCCCTTCCCTACGCCTCTGCCCAGCACCTCATCTTGTATAAGCACTTCCACGGTGAACTGTTTGTCATGGTCAGGGCCAGCAGCTTCTACCAGGCGGTAAGTTGGCGTTGAATGTTTTTCGCTCTGGGCCAGTTCCTGCAATAACGCTTTGTAGTTAGGGCTTATCTCTCCGCGTTTTGTTTTGTCCAGGAATGGCTTAAGTTGCCGGAGGATGAATTGTTTAACTTCAGGCAGCCCCTGGTCAAGGTATATGGCTCCAATCAATGCTTCCATGGTGTTTGCCAGGTTGCTCTGCTTCTTTCTACCACCGCTCGCCTGTTCACCCTGTCCCAGCAGCAGCCAATCACCAAGCTTGAGTGAGGAAGCTACTTTAGCCAGGGTCTGACGGCAAACCAGATAAGAGCGAATCATAGTTAGCTCCCCCTCAGGCAACCGGGGGAACTCTATATATAGCTGTTCAGCTAGTGTAAAGTCAAGAATAGCATCACCTAGAAACTCCAGTCGTTCATTGCTGGGCAAAGCAAAGCAGGGATTCTCATTAAGATAGGAGCTATGGATGAAGGCTTGCTGCAACAGCAACTCATCGTTAAAGCGTATTCCTAAAGCTGTTTGACATTTGTCCCAACCGGTCATTTTGAGGACTCCTGTCTTAAGTATAACAACGGAACATGTCTGGCTCAACTCCTTGCCTGGTTCTCCAGAATCGTTTTTTACCTTTGAGATTTCAACGATATTGCCCCTGTATCACTAGATTCGAGGAAATTCCCTTCATCATTATAAGCCAAATATAAAAGCATCATAGCTGGATAATGAGTCAATGGCAATGTAAGTGCTCCCCTCCTTAATGTACAGGTATCTGTCCTCGACCTGCCCGACATGGAACACCTTAGCAGGTAAATAGCTATCTTGAAGTAGTCTCAGCTAATTTTGCTTCGCCCGCGAGACGAGCCCTCGCTGCAGTGCCAAATCTATAGCGTCTAAACTATCCCCCAGTCTTGATAGCCCTGGTGAATTACCGCCAGGTATTCCCGCGAAGGGTGTATCTCCTCAAACGGTGCATTCTTAATATATGTGTTAGCCTCTAGTGGTTCACCGAATTCTGTGAACACAATTACAGTGATACGAGTGTAGACCGTCGGGCAGCCTTCATATTTATCCAGCGACCTCAAGCACTTGTCCGATACTTCATAGATAGCCCCATGGACTTTGTCCCCTTGAGAGCGCTTGATGGTGGCAACTCCGGAGAACTGTATCCTGGAGCCTCTGACGAATATTAGCTTGTAGTTAGGTAGAGTGGCTGTAAACTTGGTCCGGGCATCAGGACAACGTTCCGTCATCTGTTTGCGGCTGAGATTAGAAGCATAGGCAAAATAATACATCTTGTGCTCTCAACTTTATTATAGCTCTAATTAGTCTCAAACAGAACAGGTCACAGGATGACTTCACCAGCAGTATAAACAGATATAAATCCGGTTGCGGGTTGACAACGCAGAAGCATACATGTAAATTTGATTTATAACTGGCAAGGGAGGTTAACAGATGGAACAAACATGGAAGCCGACAACTGCTGGCATCCTGAGTATTATTGCTGGAGCTTTGAGTGTAATTGTCGGCATAGCAATTGCTGCCCTGGGGGGAATTGCGCACTTCGCATTGGAAGCATTTGGCTTACCCCTCATTGGAACTTTCTTCGCAAGTGTAATGGCGATCCCGATAATATTGGGGATAGTGGCAATAGTAGGTGGTATCTATGCTCTGAGGAGAAGAGTCTGGGGCCTGGCACTTGCTGGAGCCATTTGCGCCCTCATAGCCCCACTCCCAGTTGTCTTAGGAATACTGGCCATCATATTTGTATCATTGGGAAAGAGGGAATTCACATAAACCCTTGACCACCTGGGTTGTATAGGTAAGCATATCAGGTATCACCATCAGCGAGGTATGTGATGGCTAAAAAGATTATGATAGAAGCGGGGCAAATTCAGGCAGAGGCAGAGTTGAACAATACGAAGACCGCCGAGGCAATCTGGAAGGCCCTACCCATTGAGGGGCGTGCCCAGTTGTGGGGCGACGAGATTTACTTTGCTATCCCGGTCAAAATGGGATTGGAAAAGGGGCAGGAAATCGTTCAAATAGGAGATCTTGGCTATTGGCCTCCCGGGGCAGCGCTATGCATCTTCTTTGGCGAAACTCCCGTGAGCTACAAGGGGGAAATCCGTCCAGCAAGTCCTGTAACCGTCTTGGGCAAGATTACGAGCGACACCACTGTCTTTAAGAAGGTATCATTGGGAGCCAAGGTAACGATTTCCCAGATGTGGGAATAGAAAACTGTCGGAGACTACATTGCGGCTGAGAAAAACGTATCATACCCTCTTAGGTAAGACTAAACTCCTCATTTTACCTGAGCTAATATCAAAAGTTGTGGAAATTGATGACACCAAGATAGGAAAAGGCGTATCCTTCCAGTGAGAGTAAATAACCCCTATAAGGGGAAAAGGAGGG
>CAZILT010000070.1:0-6055 GCA_964540185.1 uncultured Dehalococcoidales bacterium | reverse complement strand
TGTGGTGTAGATAACAAACAAATCATCCTGTTCGCCTGTTTCTTCAGCAAGATAACTTTCTATGTCTGCTGCTTTATGTATCGGTTTAATAACCTTTTTCTCCGCCTCTGAAAGATTTAGCGATTCCGCCTCTTCACTGGTCAGGTAGAAAATGCCATCCCCGATTTTAATATTGTAGTTTGCTATAGCCTCATCACTCAAAAATCGAACATTCTCTTTGCTAACAACGTCTGCTCCCGTGACCAATCCTTGAAAAGAATCGCAAATTTCATTTAACGGGGCTCCTCTTTGCTCGATGGCCTGGAGAATAGAAAATTCACCTTTAGTGGGGAATAGCGTCCAATAATCCTCTGTGAGTTCACCCTGTAAAACAGGGCTGTAATGAATCTCTAAGTGTCTGTCCGAGAGCTCTCCATTTCCAATATGCCTCTGAATATGGCCTAATGTATTTACAATGACTTCTCTATTTGTTCTGCCAGGCAATGGCTCTTTAACCCTTACTGTAAGAATTTTGTTGTTATCCCTTTCCCCTTTGTTTACGCACTTTTCTAAGACAAAAACATGATTGAATTGTCCAGGAGCAGCTTCGAAGAACCTCAGTATGCCAAAATCAATAACCTCTAAAATTCTAGAGTTTTCCAGGACATATTTGCGAAGTTTTCTCGCTCCAGCAGCAGTCGGGAAATATGCAGTCGTTATGAATCCGAGTTTTCCAGCTTCTTTCAACTTGTTTAGGCCAAGGATTACAAAAAAGTATAGGTAATCCATTTTGCCTTGATAATACTGCTTCCAATATGGGTACTGCCTCAGAGTTAACCTAAAAAGCTCCTTATGGTCATCTTCCCTAATATAAGGTGGATTAGCACAGACATAGTCGAAGTCATGGCAATCCTTGATGAATTCATATACCTCCCGCTTCCGTCCCTCCAATCCCACTATGTCGTGCCTTTTATCACGCTCATAGACCTCATCTGCTTTTCTGAGCTCGTCGGGGAATTCCTCGAAAGTCTTTTCAATGCGAGGATGCAACTTTAATGAATCCTGGTGGATAACAGACAGGGCAAATTCTGGGTGATGATAAAGATGTTTATTCTGCAATATGTTCTTGATGATAGGGGTAAGCTGGATAAGAAGATTTATCTCGGTGATATAGTAAGAGAAGGCGCTTATTTCGCTGCCGTAGAGCCCCTCGATAATGGCACTTTCTATATCAACAAGGTCTCGCAAGTCATGGGAGTTGTAAGTGGCTTCTTCTCTGAGGCGACGGGCAGCTTCTACTAAAAATCCTCCAGAACCAGTAGCTGGGTCAAAGATTAGCTTTGGCTTCCTCTGACCATCTTCAAAGTAAAAGAAGGCAGTATCGTTGGTAAAGCCAACCCTATCCCAGATGAAGGAAACCACTTCTCTAGGCGTGTAGTATTGTCCTTTATTCTTGCGGTCAACTCTATCCACATATTCTTCATATATTGTCCCCAGGACATCAGCATTGAGCTTGCCCAAATTGAAATGAGAAAACTCGTAGAGCACATCAACCAGAGCCTTGTCGCTGGGGTAATACCAGGTATAGTTGTTCTCCCTATTGAACAGCCAACTATATCGCTCCCCGGCAAGGTGGAAAGCATACCGTAATACTCGCTCAATCTCGTGGTTGAAGTTCTCGTACCACTTTTTGAATCCGCCATCATAGAGGCTTTCATCGATAAAGCCAATGTCTTCCCACAGACGCACCAAAAGAAGGCGGGTCATGGTGAAGTAAGCAACACGGTAAAAATAGGCATCCACCGCCCTTTCATCAAGGCTGCCCTGTTTAGCACCGAGCATCTCACGGAGACTGGAAGCAGAGATTTCCCGCTTGGGCTTTCCGGGGTCTACAGATTCAGCAATAGCATCAATTTCGCTGGCGATTCTCAACTTACGCTCATTATCATACCCGAGCAGATGAATGAGCTGGTCTTTTTGACTACGGACATCGTTATGGAGGATGAAAACTACCTCACGAATCTTCTGTGTTAACTCGTCTAATGATAAGCTTTCCTCCCCTGTCCATGGTTTGCTCTGAGCAATCTGCTCAACTTTCTGAATAAAATCTAGCTCCTGATAGGAGAACTCTTGGACAAAGTTCATAAACTGCCTGGTGTTAGGCTGAATAGCAACAGTGTGGGAATTAGCTTTGAAATCACGGTAGAGTCTCTCAAATGAGAAGGAAAGTTCAGCAATGGGCTGGATGCTTTCAGAGAGCACTATCGCCTCTCTTAAATTCAAAACTATTCCATAGTGGGCGCCAGTCTTCTGAATGTAGCTCTGCACTTGAGGAAAATGAATCTCTAAATCCCTTGAATCTGTTCCTTTGGTTTCAAATATGAAATGGTGCAGATTCAAGTCTCTGGGGATAAAGTCGGGACGCTCTCCCGAAGTCCCAGTCTTTTCCTTGGGGATTAATGATATGCCAAGGATAAAGCCTAGTATTTCTGTGGCGAATTTGGGAAAGAAGACCGGGTCAACCAAGGTTAGCTCATCTTTGTACTCACCTTGAATGTAATCAAGGTAATGTGAGGCTCTACCGCCGCTATAGGCCCTATAATCTAGATTATCAAAAATAGAACAAAGCTTGTAAACAAGATTGCTACTTCGAAACTTCCGCATTTGAGAGGTTTTCATCTATCTCCCCCACCAACTTTGCGAGCTTGCAAGATTGCTGCGCTTTCGGTTTGCAATGACAAATAAGGCTACTCCTTAGACAAGTATAAAGATACGCCATCCTGGTCGATCTTGCCTACTTTATTTTCAGAAGCTAATAACTTGAGGTGAGCAATAGTCTCCAGTATGGCTAACCTTCTATCCCAGGGCGCTAAATCCCCGAAGGCAATGCCTCCTGCTTCCAGCACCCAGGGAATTTCACTAGCCACCTGATAGGCTGTTTTCAAGCCCTCGCTCAAGACTTTCATGATGGCCCCTTTCCTCTGCTCATGATGTCGCAATATCTCTGCCACTCTCAACATCAGGCTATTGAATACTGGCCCGTGCCCTGGAAAGACGAAATTAACCTTAAGGCCACTCAGCACCTCCAGGGAATTTAAATAGTCTCCCAATGGATTATCTCCTGATTGGGGGTGATAGCCCACATGAGGGGTGATGTTAAACAAAACATGGTCACCGCAAAAGAGCCATCGCTTCCTTGGCTCGTAAAGGCATATATGCCCTGGTGAATGCCCTGGCGTTCGCAGCACCTCAAATTCAAACGACCCGTTAGTAATCCTATCGCCATCATCTATCATAACATCAGGTAAATCAGGCGAAACAAATCGATTTATCCACAGTGAGACCTGTTTCAGCTCAGCCACCTCAGCTTGGGGAACGCCATTAGCGCTAAGCTCCTCACCTATCTCCCAAAGTAGCCCGTTGAAATCTTTATATCTTGAGTTGATGAGTCCCGCCTCAATTCTATGCATGACCACTTCAGCTCCGCAAAGCTTTTTTATTTTGCTTGCCAAACCATAATGGTCAGGGTGTATATGAGTGATAACAATCCAATTAATATCCTGAAATTTGAGGCGATTTTCCTTTAGCCCTTCCCTGAAAGCCCAAAGCACCTCCGAAGTATCCCAGCCGGTGTCAACCAGTATATTGCCCTTGCTTCCCTCAACTACATATACATTGGTATTACCCGGCATACCCTGGGGGAAGGGAAGTTTTATCTGATGGACACCAGCTACTATTTCCATAACCTCATCCTCTCCAGATTATAAAAAGCCCTTTTGCCTGCATAGCGGGCGCTATCTCCCAATTCATGCTCAATCTTAAGCAGTCGATTATATTTAGCCAACCTCTCACCACGACACGGGGCGCCAGCTTTAATAAATCCAGCATCAACGGCTACTGATAAATCAGCGATAGTGCTATCTTGGGTTTCACCAGAGCGGTGGCTGATGACAGTTGTCCATCCTGCTTTTTGTGCCCTTTTGATAACAGCTAAGGTCTCACTAAGTGTACCTATCTGATTTGGCTTAATAAGAATTGAGTTGGAAGCCTTTTCGGCAATGCCTCTCTCAAGACGCTCTATATTGGTAACATAGAGGTCGTCGCCTACAAGCTGAATCTCTTTGCCCAGTCTAGCTGCCAGTAGAACCCAGCCAGGCCAGTCATCTTCCGCCAGGCCGTCTTCAATGCTGAGGATGGGATAATTTGATACCCAGTTAGCATAGTAGTTTACCATCTCTGTAGAGCTAAGGGTCACCCCCTCTGCGGCCAAAACATATTTACCATCCTGATAGAAGCTGCTCGCTGCTGGGTCAAGAGCAAGAAATAAATCTTCACCAGCTTTATAGCCAGCCAGGTCAATAGCTGCTAGTATTAGCTCCAATGCCTCCTTGTTACAAGAGAGCTTGGGGGCAAAACCTCCTTCGTCACCTATATTAGTACTTAGACCCTTGCCTTTAAGCACCTTATATAAACCGTGGTACACTTCACTGCTCATCTGCATTGCCCGGGCGAAATCAGCAGCGCCAACAGGGACTATCATGAACTCCTGAAAATCGGTTGAGCCCAAGGCATGCTTACCACCATTAAGGATATTCAACATAGGAACAGGCAATAGGCAGGCTCCCACCCCGCCTAAATAGCGGTACAGCGGAATATCCAAGAAATTAGCACCAGCTTTAGCTACTGCTAGAGATACCCCCAAGATGGCATTAGCCCCGAGACGAGATTTGTTAGCAGTGCCGTCAAGCTCAATCACCCTATTATCTATGGCTGTCTGTTCCAGAGCAGACATGCCCTCTATTTCTGGAGCAATATCATCATTAATATGACCTACCGCTTTTTGAACGCTGAGCCCACCATACCTATTCTTATCGCCATCTCGCAGTTCCACTGCTTCATGCTTGCCAGTGCTCGCACCAGAGGGAACGGAAGCTATACCCGTGGTACCATCAACCAATATTACCTCGACCTCTATTGTGGGATTACCCCGAGAATCGAGAATTTCCCTGGCTTTAATGCTCTCAATAATTGCCATTTCCGTATTTATCTTAAGCCTTCGCCAACCTTTTCCTTGACCGAACTAATAGCTTTATCCACTGCTTCAGCAGCACTATGAACTCTAATTATAGGGTCGCCCTCTTGACCGTTTCGAGACAACGACCAGGTATTCAAACCAATAACTGGGATGCCTCTCTTCAGGGCATAAGCAATCTCGCTGAGCGTTCCGTAATTACCCCTTATAGCAATCGCTGCTTGAGCTGACTTCACCACCGCCATATTTCTGGCATAGCCTACGCCGGTAACTATGGGAATGTCTACATAGGGATTAGCCATACTCGAGTCTTCTCCGGGCAAAACGCCAATAGTCAAGCCACCCTTTGATTTAGCTCCACGACAGGCTGCCTCCATCACGCCACCCAAACCACCACAAATTATAGTGGCACCTCGCTCTGCCAGTAGAGCTCCTACATTTTCAGCCAACTTAGCTTCCTCTGGGGAACAGGAGGAATCACCGATAATAGCGATAATCACTTTCACGCCTTAAATTTACAAATTATACCATACTGCTATTAACTAAGGCCCTGACTTGCTAGTTGAACCTGCCCATTGCCACTTCCATTCCTTGAATAACAAAACAATCAATGGCATCAGCCACCCTAATAATTGTTGATTTAACTACCTCTTCTTCCTGAGGCGTGAATTTGCCCAGCACATAATTGACTATAACATCTTCATCGGTGCTGGGTAACCCTCCCACTTCAGGCCGTCCAATGCCCACTCTAATCCGGGGAAAATCCTCATTCCCTAGAGCAGAAATAATGGACCGCATTCCTTTATGCCCTCCGGACCCACCGCTCTGACGCAAGCGAATTCTACCTAAAGGCAAATCAAGGTCATCACAAATCACTAAAAGGTCGTTTAAGGAAATGCGGTGCTTGATTACCAAGGGGCCTACTGCTTTACCGCTGAAATTGACATAAGTCCTCGGCTTAGCAAGCAATAATTCATCATCAGCTACCTCCCCGATTCCTACCCTGGCCTGGCACTGCCTGTGGTCAAAGCGGATGGAGTGAAG
>CAZILT010000069.1:0-2255 GCA_964540185.1 uncultured Dehalococcoidales bacterium | reverse complement strand
CTGGCTCTAAAAGGTGCTGAAACTACACCCCAGGACCTATGGGGAGCTATAAAAATGATACCCAGAATAACAAGCCCAGCCAGACGGAGACTTCCTGTAACATCTATAGTGCCAGTGGTCCCTGTTATGCCTTCTCTTATGCTCTGGCCGAACCAGCCTCCCAGCGTAGCGTGTCTTAGAATACCACCTTGAGGAGAGAAAAAGGAAAGCCCTCCCCACACAGCTAAGGCCAGTAAAATTCCCCCGACGAACCAGTTCCATCGCCTTGCTGAAGCGGAGAAGCGCCGTCGCCATATCACCCAGATTGCCACACCTAGAGCAGCAGCTATTATGATCAAGCCGAAGCCAAATGAGGTAAGTATGTCTTTCCATGCTGTAGTAGCCCAGAAAGCCAGGTGGAGTCTAAAGTAATAGAGTAACCCTACTATGACGACGACTAATGCGGCTCTTCGTAAAAAGGGTTTCCATCTTGCTTGGTTTTTCTTCCGTTTTGGCCTGAATACGGTCTTCTGTTTTGGCTGAGGCACAGTAACTATACCTCCACAATTACTGGAATGATAGTGGGATGACGATGAGTTTGGTCATAAAGGAATTTGGTCAGAGAATCCATTATCTTGGCCTCGATATTGCTTCGCTCCATGTGTGATGATGTTTTTCGTGTTAATAAGTGCCTTCTGTCCTGATTTAGAGCGGCTATCACCACATTCTGGCTCTTCTGCATTAATGCCTGGCTCTCTGCAGCATCGACGAAACCTCGCATGATAATGCGCGGGCTTTCTACCACCTCATGGCTTTTAGCGTCAATGGCAACGGTTGCTATTACGATACCATCTCGTGAAAGCGACTTGAGGTCGTCAAGCACAGCGTTATCTAGTTTGCCGGTCACCGATCCACTCACATAGACTCTATTCAGGTGGATTTTGTCAGTAACTTGCCCGGCGTCCTGCCCCAGCTCAAGTATATCTCCATCCTCAAGAACAAAAGTATTGTCCGTTGGCATTCCTAGGCTGTGGGCTAACCTGGCATGCAGGCTTAAATGGCGATACTCACCGTGGATAGGTATGAAGAACTTGGGCTTAACCAGATTAAGTAGAAGTTTCAGTTCCTCCTGGCTGCCGTGTCCATGGACATGAACCGGAGTCAGTTTATCGTAAATTACATTAGCACCCTGTCGGAAGAGGCTATCTATAGTTCTATTGACCAGCGTTTCATTGCCAGGGATAAGTGTGGCTGATATCACCACTGTATCGCCAGGAATGATTTGTATTTGTTTGTGTTCCCGATTGGCTATGCGCACTAATGCGGAGGTAGGCTCCCCCTGGGTTCCAGTAGCCAACACAACTACTTGATTATGAGGCAAACCTCCAAGTTCATCAAAATGACAGAGGACGCCGGATGGAATAGTAAGATAGCCTGTTTTCACTGCTACTTTTGCTATTTCCTCCATGCTGCGACCGGTGATAAATAAGCGGCGGTTATGCTTGGTGGCGATGTCGATTACCTGCTGGATGCGTGAGACAAGAGAAGAGAAGGTGGCTATGATTATCCTGCCTTCTGCCCCCGACATAATACGGTCTAGAGCATCGCTTACCACGAATTCTGAAGGAGTATATCCAGGAAGCTCAATGTAAGTAGAGTCGGAAAAGAGGAGTAAAACCCCTTTCGTTCCCAGATGGGCTAATCGGTTGAGGTCAGTTGGCTCACCAATTATGGGAGTATAATCAAGCTTAAAATCTCCACTATGAACTATCACACCTAGCGGAGTATGAATGATTAATCCCATAGAACCGGGGATGCTATGGCAGACAGGGAAAAACTCTATGGTGAAATTGCCCAGCGTAATTCTGCTGCCGGCGTGAACTACATTCACCTTTGCTTTGCTTTTCGCTCCGCGCTGTCTAAGCTCGCTAAAAATCAATTCTTGGCTGAACTTACCGGCGTAGATAGGAATATCAAGCTGGGATATAACATAAGGTAGAGCACCAATATGGTCCAAATGCCCATGAGTGATGATGATACCTCTTAAGTTTTGCTGTCTTTCCCGGAGATAGCTTATATCCGGGATAACTGAGTCAACTCCTGGAATTTCTTCGCCGGGAAACATAAGGCCAGCATCGATGACCACGATGTCATCAGCATATTCCAGAACCATCATGTTCTTACCAACCTCGCCCAGTCCACCCAGAGGGAGTATCCTTAATTTTGTATTCTTCATTTTGTCACCTTTCTATTCTCTATCTTGTCACCCTGATAAT